>NZ_JBFGYC010000485.1:0-3063 GCF_041587635.1 Pontibacterium sp.
GAGCAATTTCGCATTTTACGCGATCATTTTTCCAGTAAAGGGCAAGCGCAACGCAGGTATAACCTTTGGCCTGAATAGCACCAGCAAGGTTATCGATTTCGCGACGGTGCAACAGTAGCTTACGCTCACGTCTAGGATCTGCGACAACGTGTGTGCAGGCGGTTTTTAGCGGTGTGAAGTGTGCACCCATGAGCCAAGCTTCGCCATTCTTCAGAATGACGTAGGAGTCGACGAGTTGAGCACGTCCTTCACGTAGGCTTTTTACTTCCCATCCGGCCAGAGACAGACCCGCCTCGAATTTATCATCAATATGATATTCGTGACGTGCCTTCTTATTTTGACAGATGGTGCTGCCACCACTTTTTGCTTTCTTCTTTTTTGCCATGGAGGCGATTATATCGGGGTGCAGGGTGCAAGGAAAGCCGCAGGAAACTATGTTTCTTACAGGGCGTTGTTGATTTATGACTAAATAACCCGTTTTTCGTATAGTTTTCGTTGCAAGATCGATCAGGATATGAACAATGTCGAAACTTTGTGCACTATACGAAACTCTCGACACTAAATTAGAGACCGCAATGCAAGAGAAACAATCAATTCATGGTTCCTGGGCGAACCGCTGGATCTTTATTTTGGCAGCAACTGGATCCGCTGTTGGTTTAGGTAACATCTGGAAGTTCCCGTACATTACAGGTGAGAACGGCGGTGGCGCTTTCGTTCTGGTTTATCTGGTCTGCATCCTATTAGTTGGTGTTCCGATCATGATGGGCGAAGTGCTGGTGGGTCGTCGTGCCCGGCAGAGCCCAATTAATGCCATGCGTGAGGTTGCTAAGGAGTCTGGCCATAGTGGTAAGTGGTCGCTAGTGGGCCTGATGGGCGTCATGTCCGGCTTCATGATCTTCTCCTTTTATTCTGTCGTTGCTGGCTGGGTACTGTATTACGTCGCCGGTATGGGTAAAGGTGACTTTGTTGGGGTTGGCAGTGAGCAGGCGGGAGCGATCTTCAATAACCTGCTGGGTGACTGGCAGAGCCTGATGATTTGGCACACCGTGTTTGTGGTTATGGTCATGGCGGTTGTCGCTGGTGGTGTAAATAAAGGCCTGGAGCGGGCAACGCGTGTCATGATGCCTGCACTGTTTGTACTGTTGCTGCTATTGCTGGGTTATTCCATGAATACCGGTCATTTTGCGGAAGGCTGGAATTTCCTGTTCAAGTTTGACGTCAGTAAGCTGACGTGGGATGCCGTGCTGGTAGCACTGGGCCATTCCTTCTTTACCCTGTCTCTGGGTATGGGGGCGATCATGGCATACGGTTCATACATGCCTAAAAAAGCATCCATTGGCGGTACGGTGATGACCATCGCAGCGATGGATACGCTGGTTGCTTTGGTGGCAGGCCTGGCTATCTTCCCTATCGTGTTTGCGAATCAGCTGGACCCAGGTGCAGGCCCTGGCCTGATGTTTGTTACCTTGCCGGTAGCATTCGGTCAGATGGCAGGTGGCCAGTTGTTTGGTTTCCTATTCTTCGTACTGATCGGCGTGGCGGCATGGACGTCTGCAATCTCTCTGATGGAGCCAGCAGCAGCCTGGTTTGTTGAGAACTTCAACATGTCGCGTAAAGTGGCTTGTGTGTTGCTGGCGCTCACCGTATGGGGTTTGGGTATTCTGGCATTGGGGTCATTCAACTTCCTGTCTGACGTCACCATCTTTGGGATGAACACCTTCGACTTCCTGGACTTTGCGACAGCAAATATCATGCTGCCATTGGGCGGGATCTTTATTTCATTGTTTGCGGGTTGGTTTGTTAAGAAGAAGGTCAGCCTGGATGAATTGGCGATGGAAGAGAATACCGTTTTTTACCTGTGGTATATCTCCATCCGGTTTATCGCACCGGTTGCGGTATCGATTATCTTCGCGATTAATCTGTACCAGAAGCTAGTCGGTTAAGTTGTTCGATCGGCGGTTATCATCAGGTAACCGCCTTCTGCCTTAGTCGCTCGTGAAAAAGCGGCGGAATCACGTATAATCAGCCGCGAATTATTTTCAGAGGTCGTGAGATGACACAGGTTGATCGCAGCGCTTTGGTTCTGCACACTGCAGAACAGATGTTTGATCTGGTGAATGATGTTGAAAATTATCCCCAGTTCTTACCTTGGTGTGCGTCGGTGGATCTCATCAGCCGGACAGAAACGGAGCTGGTTGCGACACTAAATGTGTCGAAAGGTGGTTTGAAATATAGTTTTACCACCCGCAATCGTCTGACGCGTCCACAAGAGATGACGATGGAGCTCGTGGATGGACCATTCTCCTCACTATCCGGTGTGTGGACATTTACACCGCTAAGTGATGAAGCTTCAAAGGTTGAACTGAATCTGTCGTTCGACTTTTCCGGTAAACTGACTTCGCTGGCGATGGGGCGTGTGTTTAATCAGGCGGCAACCACAATGGTTGAGGCGTTTGTGACCCGTTCTGACGAGATCTACTAACCGACAGGTATTTTCATGATCCGAGTAGAAGTAGCTTATGCATTACCGCATGATCAGAAGATTATTGCGTTGCAGGTCGAGGAAGACTGTTCAGCTTACGATGTGGTGATTCGATCCGGTATAGTGGAAACATACCCGGAGATCGATCCCGAGACGATCCCTATGGGGATTTTTGGTAAAGCTATTCGCAATCCAAAGGATACGATTATGAAGGAAGGTCAGCGAGTAGAGTTGTACCGACCACTGATCGCAGATCCAAAGGAGGCAAGAGCAAAACGCGCAGCTAAAATGAAAGCGAAGAAAGACGCTGAATAAACTGCACGTTTCAGAAAACTGAAGAGGGTCGTTGCTTAGTTGGTGGTATCAGGACGGTAGTCACCGCTAATTGCAGCGAGTGTGCCGTTTGTAAAAACAACGGTCAGATTTTTGCGGCTATAGTCGCCTTTGCCTTCTTGCATTGTGTAGATATAGTCCCAACGATCTTCATGGAAGGTGTCGGTTAGCAAAGGTGTCCCCATAACATAGCGGACCTGGCTGCGGGTCATTCCAGGGCGTAACTGGTCAACCATTTCTTGGGTGAC
>NZ_JBFGYC010000486.1:0-3054 GCF_041587635.1 Pontibacterium sp.
CCAGGAAGATGCGACGGAAGCTCTACCTCAGCTACCCGAATATCCGCCTTTGGAAACCTTCAGTGCGATCAGCGAAAGGCCGCTGTTTAGTCAGATTCGTCGCCCTAGAGCGAAGGAAGAGGTGGTGGACACCAGCAGCGCAGCAGAACTGCAGGAAACGTGGCATCTGGTTGGCGTTATTCTTCAGGCACAGGAACCTATAGCGCTGTTTGCCGAAATAACCGGGGCAAAGCGGATGAATCTGGCTGTGGGTATGTCGTTGGATAAGAAATGGGTATTGCATGAAGTGGGGGGCGACTACGCGGTGCTGGTGGGGGATGAAGACGAAGAAGCACGCTTTGAACTCTGGAAACCCAGAGCGCGTAAAGTAGCAGCTCCGCCGAAGGGCCGTGCAGTTCAGCAACAAAATACCCAAAGCACACCAACACAGCCTGTTCCGAACAAACCGTCAGAGAAGACACGACAGGGACGTGAAACACGTTCTGACCCTGTGCGTACTAAGTGAGGAGAGTGGTGATGAACGCAATACGAGCTTCGCGATGGATGATCCTTATCTCCGCCTGTTTTTTCGTCGGTGCCTGCAGTCTGCCACCTGGTGGAAATCGCGATACGTTGGATAATCCTTGGTACCAAACTGGCGACAAGCCATCTATTCAAACTGAAAACACAGAACAAATCACCGAGAAAGTAGGGGATTCAGTGGCGGCAACGGGGCAGGCAGCCCAACCGCTTATAACCACGAATAATGAGAGGCCCTCTGAAGAGATCTACCAAGGGACCGGCCGCATGGTGAACCTGAAACCGGGCACTGCCAGTACCTTCGAGGATGGTGATATCACCCTTAATTTCCAGGATGCCGAAATTGGCGAGGTGGTTAAAACTATACTCGGTGATATTCTGGAGACAAATTATGTACTGGATGAAGGGGTTAGGGGGGCGGTGCACCTTGAAACTACACGCCCCTTACGTCGAGAGGAGTTGATTCCTACGCTGGAAAAGTTACTTCAATATAACGGTGCTGTTCTGGTAAAAACCCGCAATTTTTATGAGGTGGTGCCTGCAACGGATGCACCGGCGGGTACCTTTTTACCCCGTGCGAAACTCAGCGCGACCGACGGCTATCAGATGTTGATACTGCCCCTGCGCTACATCGCCGCATCCGAGATGATGAAAATTCTCGAACCGATCAAACCCAAACAGGGAAAACTGGAAGCCGATGCACGGCGTAATCTTCTGACCGTTGCCGGTACCCAAGAAGAACTGAATAACATCCGGGAGACGGTTGCTATCTTCGATGTCGATCAGCTTAAGGGGATGAGCGTTGGGTTATTCCGCTTACAGTCGGTAGAGGCGGAAGTTATCATTGGTGAGCTGGAAGCTATTTTTGGTGACTCCGCCGAAGGACCGTTGGCAGGCTTGGTTCGTTTTATGGCCATCGAGCGGCTAAACGCACTGTTGGTAATCACACCACAACGCAAATACCTCACGGATGTTAAAATCTGGATCACCCGGCTTGACCGCGCTGAAGATCCGCGTGGCATGAACATGTATGTCTATTATGTACAGAACGGCAAAGCGGATAATCTGGCGGATATGCTCAGCGAACTTTTTGAAGGCCAGCGCCGCAGCCAAAGGCGAAATGAAGACAACAAACAACTGGAAGCCGCTACCGGCAGAACTCAATCGGAAGACACTAAGACCGAAACTGATAGCGAACCTGCACCTGCCACCAAAGTATCTTCGCGTGACGGTGGTGAAGGATCCAGTCTGGACGTAGGGGATGTCAGCATCATCTCAGATCCGGAAAATAACGCACTGTTGATTCTCGCATCGCCAACCGACTATGAAAAAGTATTGCAGGCGATACTTAAGCTGGACATTTTACCGCTTCAGGTTCTGGTCGAAGCAACCATTGTAGAGGTTACGTTGGACGACGAACTTCGTTATGGCTTGCAGTGGTTTTTCAAATCGTCTATGGACAATAAATCCAGCCGCGGATCTGTTGGTAATCTCCCGGTTACAACACCAAGTGACCTCTTTCCAACAGCAAGCTTTGAAGTATTTGATGCGGTGGGTACACGTTTATTGCTCAACGCATTGGCGGAAGATTCCCGTCTGAACGTTATCTCCTCTCCTTCACTGATGGTTCTTGATAACCACACAGCCACCATCCGTGTGGGTGATCAGGTACCGGTGAGAACATCAGAGACCAGCAACAACCAAAGCGATAACCTCAACACCACCAGCACGATCCAGTTTAAGGATACGGGTGTACTCCTAGAGGTTACACCCCGCGTAAATGCCGGTGGCATGGTGGTGCTTGATATCAAACAGGAAGTGAACGACGTCGATGAAACCACGAGCTCCGGTATCGACTCCCCGACCATCATCCAACGTCAGATCAATACCAGTGTTGCCGTGCAGAGTGGTGAAACCCTTGTTCTTGGTGGCCTGATCAAGGAGAACAAGAATCAGAGCAGTGGCGGTGTGCCGGGTATAAGGCATATACCGGTTGTTGGCTGGTTTTTCGGCAGCGAAGGTAAGAAGGTCAGCCGGACTGAGCTGGTGGTCATGATCACACCTACCGCTGTCACGGACCGTGAAGAAGCCCGCGATGTAACCCGCGAATACCGTGAAAAGCTTCAAGGGGTTAGCTTTCCAGAAGGCTCCTGATAACGAACGCTCCAGCGCCTAAAGCAGCACCACCTTCGGAAAGGTTGGTGTTGCTTTATCCGAATAAGAATCAACAACCACTGCTCATCCATTGGTTCCCAGCTTACTCATCCTGAACTCTAACTGAATGTGTAACATTGAAATTGCGTATGTGTCCCACCCTGTAAGACAGCTGTTACACTTTCCAATACCCACAAACCTCACATGGCCTTTACTGACGTGTGCAGTCTGGTGCTCTTTGAACGCAACATTTATACCCACTGAAGGTACAGAAGTGCGTTCTAACTTCTTGTTTCGTATGAAATCTGAACTCAATAGCCTCGCCATGCCAAGCCGGTAGAACCAACCGTGGTCCATTTTTTGAGTAGATTATTCCTTTAC
>NZ_JBFGYC010000487.1:0-3045 GCF_041587635.1 Pontibacterium sp.
AGGCACAGGCACTGTCCACGCTTCTGCGAAGTGTGGGTCGCCTAAAGACGATCCTACAGAGACGACCCTACAGGGTGAGCCTTCAGATCCCGGTTTTATGGTGTGTTCGACACCTTAACGTTAGCCACTCTTTCTGCTGTTAAGCTTACCTTCCAATCTACGTGCTACTATTTCCACTTATCGATAACGGGCTTATGGCTATCAGGGAGTGGAAACATGTCGGTAAAACCCGCGAATTGGTCTTTTCTTATATTTGTTGTGGCATTGCTAGTAGGATGCGGTGATGATGATTCTCCGGCTCCTGTTCTAACATCCGATCAGGTGTCCCCTAGTACTGAGCCACAGAATATTCAGGTTATACCGCCAGAGATGGTGGAACCGGACACACGCTTTGAAGGTGTGGATTTTAGGGTTGCGGATATTAGTACCGAGTTTTATCAGGGGCGTCTTGCGGCAGCGGTTACCTTTACTGCACCCGTTGCCGTAGACGGCAAGGTTGGCCAGTGGCTTCAGATCGAAGCCGAGTCCGGTCAAAGCCTTAACGGAGAGTGGGCTGCCGGTGATACCGCCACAACGCTCTATTTCCCCCATTTATTGCCTGAAAAATCCTATAAAGTCACTGTCCTAGCGGGCATGCCATCGCAGTTGAAACAATCCATTTTAGAGCCGTTTTCTGTTGTGTTAAAAACAGAAGCCCTCTCTCACATGCTGGGTTTTGTCGGGCGAGGGAATTTGTTGGCCCATAAACTGACGAAGGGTTTACCGGTTATTTCACGCAACGCTAAATCGGTTGATGTGGATTTTTACCGTATCCCGGCAGAGCGTTTAGTGAGTTTTCTGGCCGATAATCAAAAGCCGGGGCAGCAGGAGTTTTGGCGGGTGCGGGAATACATACCGCAGCTTGAATTGGCCTATACCGGACGTTTTGATCTGAATGTGGCACGCAATGCGCAGGCAACCAGTTACTTACCCGTTAAGGATATCGTTGCCTTGCAACGGAAAGGTACGTATCTGGCCGTGATGCGGCGTTCCGGAAATTACGATTATAGCTATCCAGCGACGTGGTTTGCAGTGACTGATCTGGGTGTTCATCTGCGTATCTATGATCAGCAAATCGATGCCTATGTGAGTGCGCTCTCCACCGCTAAGCCACAGTCAGATATTGAGCTGTCATTACTGACCGGAGATGGGAAGGTCATTGCGACTCAGGCCTCGACAGCCGATGGCCGTGCAAGCTTCCGCAATCTGGATCTGAATGGCGATGCTATCCCCAAGCTATTGATAGCCAGTTCTGCGGAAGATACAACGTTGGTGCGTTTGTACGGTCCGGCGCTGGATCTATCGGAGTTCCCTGTGACTGGTTTGAACCCACAGGCGCAAACCTTGTTCCTTTACTCTGCACGGGACCTCTATCGACCGGGAGAATCGGTGACGGTCAGTGGCTTACTGCGCGGGCGTGACGGTGATATGGTTCCGGGGATTCCGCTGCAGGCATCCCTTCAACAACCGGATGGCCGGGTTGTCAGTACACGAATGATTACACCTGATGAGCTGAACTATTACGAAGCGACCTTTCCTATTGCTAAGGATCAGCCGACCGGACGCTGGATACTCTCTGTACAGTTGCCGGATAGGACCCGCAGTGAATACAGTTTTCAGGTGGAGGAGTTCCTACCGGAGCGTATGTCGTTAATACTCGACGGTGCCGAGCAGATTAAAGCCACCGAAGCTCTGATGCTAAAGGTGTCTGGCGAGTATTTATATGGTGCACCGGCCGATGGAAATCAGCTGCAGTCAGAGTTGGTTGTCGCGATGTATTCACACCCGTTTGAGGCTTTTTCCGATTACTACTTTGGCGATATACGTGAGACCGACTGGAATCGTCGTGTTGAACTGGATAACCAGAAACTTGATAGCCAAGGTGAAACTCATCTCAAGGTAAAACCATTCTGGCAAAAAACCAAAACGCCTCTGCTACTCCGATTGTTCGAAAGCTTGCAGGATATGGGCGGCCGGCCGGTCAGTCGTTCCTTTAGTAGCTACGTGTTACCCGCCCCTCAGCTGGTTGGGATCCGCCCTCTGTTTGAGGAGCACACCACGGATTACAACGGTCATGCGAGTTTCGAACTGATCTACACCGATGGCGATGAGAGACTGGCACGGGATGATCTTGAGGTCACCCTGATACGTGAACACCGACGTTACCACTGGGTGTATTCGGATGCTGAAGGTTGGAGTAACAACTATACCGAGCGTCAGTATTCGGTATTCAATCAAACGATCTCACTGAACGCGGATCAGACTGGCGAAATCGAGGTGCCGGTCGAGTGGGGTTACTACCGGCTGGAAGTCAAAGATCCGGATAACGGTCTGATCAGTAGTTACCGCTTTAAAGCCGGTTGGAGCGAACAGGAACAAGCGTTGTCGGGCAGGCCCGACCGTATCGGGATATCGCTGGATCAGGACGCTTACCGTGCCGGGGATAAGGTTCAGGTGCGTCTGCAACCGCCCGCAGCGGGCGAAGGCTATCTGGTCGTTGAAGGGGATCAACCGCTCTATTGGCGCAAGATTTCTGTACCTGCAGAAGGTGCAACCATCGAACTTCCAGTGGATCCGAGCTGGAATCGTCATGACCTCTATCTCTCTGTGATGTTGGTTCAGCCAGGCCTTGAGCGTGAAACACGATTACCTCGCCGGATGATGGGGATTCAGCCCCTGCGTTTGTTGCGCGATGAGCGCCGCTTAAACGTCACGCTGGACTTGCCTGCTAAGGCGCTGCCAGAGAAATCTGTGACCATCCCTGTGCAGATCAGCCGACGTGCAGGAGGCGATATGCCTTCACGCGTAGGTTTAACGCTGGCAGCTGTGGATCTGGGGGTGCTCAACATCACCCGCTTTGAAACCCCTGACCCGTTTAAAGGCTTTTTTGGTCAGCGTCGCTACGGTGTTGATGCTCGAGATAGTTATGGTGCGCTGATCGATGCAGATGACGGTGATCTTGCGACGTTACGTTTTGGCGGTGATGCAGACCTGCAACGCGGCGGG
>NZ_JBFGYC010000488.1:0-3027 GCF_041587635.1 Pontibacterium sp.
ACGCCACCCAGACCACCCAGTGCAGATGAACCAAAGATACCCGCTGCAACACCACCCCAGGCGCCACAAAGACCATGCAACGGCCACACACCCAGCACATCATCGATTTTCCACTTGTTCTGCTGAATGGTAAACAACCAGACAAAGATCACACCTGCAATACCGCCCACAACCAACGCACCAATAGGGTGCATCACATCAGACCCTGCACAGACCGCCACAAGACCCGCCAGCGGACCGTTATGAATGAAACCCGGGTCATTACGCCCAACGATCAACGCGGTCACAATACCGCCCACCATCGCCATTAACGTATTCACAGCGACCAGACCAGAAATGCCATCCAGTGTTTGCGCAGACATTACATTGAAACCAAACCAGCCGATGGACAGAATCCAGGCACCCAGCGCCAGAAACGGAATATTGGATGGCGGGAACGCCACCAGCTTGCCACCACGGTAACGACCTTTACGGATACCCAACAACAGCACCGCTGCAAGCGCAATCCAACCACCCACACCATGCACAACTACAGAACCTGCAAAATCATGAAATCCGGCACCAAACGAACTTTCCAGCCACGCCTGAAAACCATAATTCCCATTCCAGATCATGCCCTCAAAGAATGGGTATACAAACGCCACAGTCAGCGCCGACGCCAAAAGAACCGGCCAGAACTTAGCACGCTCCGCAATACCACCGGAAACGATAGCCGGGATCGCTGCCGCAAAGGTCATTAGAAAGAAGAATTTAACTAACTGGTAACCATTCCCCTCAGCCAGCGTTGCCGCATCCTGAAAGAACGTCACATCGTATGCAATCCAGTAACCGATAAAGAAGTAGGCGATCGCAGACACGCCAAAATCCGTCATGATTTTAACCAGCGCATTCACCTGGTTCTTATGACGTACGGTTCCGACCTCAAGAAAGGCAAAACCGGCATGCATGGCGAACACCATAATGGCGCCCATCAGTATGAAGAGCGTGTTGGAACTCTGAACGAGTGTTTCAACGGCACTGTTAACGTTTTCCACTGTTAACTCCTGCTTGTATATGACCTTATGCACCATAAACTAGCCTGAACAATCAATCAGGCACCATTTTGGTGCGTTATTTTAGTTATCAATGCCCTGCTTTTGCATCAGCGTCCTTTGATTGCGCCACTTCGGGTCACCCTGAAACCACTGGATTTCGGGGCCCTCTATGAAGGAAGCGCCAATAAAGTGCATACCATCACAATGCTGATGCGAAAACAGGGCACAGTTAACCGGCTATATATGCAGAGAATGTGCCAAACGAGATCACTCGGGGCGAGTGATCTCAAAGCAGACATGAATACGCTGGTTACGCTTAAAGTCTGGATCCAGCGTTTGTTGCGTAATATCCCGAACCTGGAAATCACTCAATGCTTCGTAATCGAGCTTAAACCGACGATAGTTATTGGAGAAGATCAGCTTGCCACCCGGACGCAATAATCCCATCGCAGCTTCGACCAGTTCTACATGATCACGCTGAACATCCAGCACATTGGACATCTTCTTGGAGTTAGAAAACGTCGGAGGATCCATAAAGATCAGATCGTACTCCGGCTTGAACTGACTATGCAGCCACTTGAAACAGTCTGAGCGAATAAAGCTATGTGCTTTGCCTTTAAAGCCGTTCAGCTCAAGGTTACGCTCAGCCCAGTTCAGATAGGTAGATGACATATCCACACTGGTCGTCGATTTCGCGCCGCCAACAGCTGCATGCACCGATGCAGTGCCGGTGTAGCAGAACAGATTCAGGACATCTTTACCCTGTGCTTCCTGCTGAATACGCAGACGTACCGGACGATGATCGAGGAATAACCCTGTATCGAGATAATCTTTCAGATTCACCAGCAAGCGACAGCCGTGTTCGCGGACTTCGAAGAAGTGCTGGGTCTGGGATTGTTTCTCGTACTGAGACGTCCCCTGCTGACGTTTACGCTGCTTTAACGTAATACGCTCTGCTGGCATATCCAGCACAACAGGTAACGCTGCCATGACTTCGTTCAGACGGGTGAAGGATTTAACTTTATCCACTTTCTTGGGTGGTGCGTATTCTTGCAGATGCACCTGATCACCGTAGATATCCACAGCCACCTGATATTCAGGAATATCCGCATCGTATACACGATAACACTGAATATTTTCGCGTCTGACCCACTTAGACATCTGCTTCAGATTCTTACGCAAACGGTTTGCAAACATCTGCGCGCCTTCGCTGAGCTCTGCGGGCTCAGCTTGCGCTTCAGCTGCTACGGACCTCTCTTCAACTTTGTCGGAAATACCGTATATAAACAAACGGCTTTCAATCGCACCGTTGAAGAATTTGTACTGTTTATCTGCACGCAGCCCCATCACTTTGCATAGCTCAGGATTGCCGGTAAAAATCGCCGCCTGCCATCCAGGGAACTGGCGCTTAAGCAGATCGCCCAAATGTCGGTACAGGAACATCAACTGCGACTCTTCCCCCAAACGTTCTCCATACGGCGGGTTGGTCAGCATCAGGCCCGTTGCCGCTTCTGGCAAATCGCCACGCTGCATATCCTCAATGCGCCCCGTACGAAACTCAATGAACGCATCAACGCCCGCACGTGCAGCGTTATCTTTTGCCGTACGCAACACCTTGGAGTCCATGTCCCGGCCTGCAAACTTAGTTGTCAGCGTCATTAGTCCGGCATCTCTACGCGTCTCAGCGTCTTGTATCAAGGACTGCCAGATATCACGCTTGTGCTGCAACCAGCGATTGAAACCGTAGTAACGACGATGCAAACCCGGAGCGATATCGGCCGCCATCAGAACCGCTTCGATAAGCAACGTGCCGGAACCACACATTGGATCCACCAACAACGGGCGCTCTTCAGCCACTCCCGGCCAGCCGCAACGAATAAGCAGCGCTGCTGCGAGATTCTCTTTTAACGGTGCTTCACCCGCACGTAAGCGGTAAGCACGACGATGCAGACTGTCACCAGACAGATCCAGACACAGCGTTGCAACACCCCGA
>NZ_JBFGYC010000489.1:0-3022 GCF_041587635.1 Pontibacterium sp.
ACCAGCCAGACCACCCGCCCCGGATGGCTGTGGGTGAGACGGGAAAAAAAGTTAGACCAGGCAATGGAGCCTGCATAGGCATTGGTCACATTGATCTTCATCTGGCAGAGAATGACCATCACCGCAGCCAGAATCAGCGATAACGCGGGAGAATGGGTCAGATCATAGAACACGCGCTGATACATATAGGTTGGATCGGTCGCCTGTTCAAAAGGCATCAACTGAGTAAACGCCAGATAGGCAAGAAAAGACCCAAGCAACATCTTGATCAATCCAACCCACACCCAGCCGGGACCGGACAACACCAACCAGAACCACCATTGCTTGCGGTTTTCTTGAGTCTTGGGCGGCATAAAGCGCAGGTAATCCGCCTGCTCACCAATCTGCGCGACCAGCGCAAAAAATACGGACACCGCCGAGCCAAACAGCACCAGATTAAAGCTGTCGCCTTGCGGATAATCCGGCGCCACAAACTGAGTCCAGCCATTCAGGCTGTCATATTCATGCATCAGCACGACGGCCAACGCCCCGCACTGAAGCAATAGCCAGATAAACTGAGTGCCCACCTGAAACTTACTGATCGCGGTAATGCCGTGGGTCACAATGGGTATCACCGCTACCGCGCAGATCACATAGCCCAGAAACAGCGGGACACCGAGCAATGCGTGCAATGCCGACGCAAGAATTGCGGACTCAATGGCGAAGAATATGAAGGTAAACGAGGCATAGATCAGCGATGTGATCGTTGATCCGAGATAACCAAATCCTGCACCACGGGTCAGCAGATCAATATCCAATCCATGCTTTGCGCAGTAGTATGCGATAGGAAATCCGGTGACAAACAGCACCAGACAGACCGCCAGCATCGCCCATAGAGTATTGGTAAAGCCATAACTCAGGGTGACTGCTGCCGCCAAACCTTCCAGCGCCAAAAACGACGCTGCACCCAAGGCGGTCATCCCTACCTTGGCGATGGTCATGTGCCGCCCCCTTACTGCAGTAAAGCGCAGGGCATAATCTTCCAGCGTCTGATTAGCGACCCAGCGATTATAGTGACGGCGTTCTTTAAATATTCTTTGTGACGCACTCATTTAGTTCATTCGACTCGTAACGACGCACCACAAGGAGGCAAGGACGGGCAACATGGAGCCATCCTTCAATTCATCAAAAAAGCCTATATCCCGTGAAATCAAAGGCCTTAACTATCAATACGTTATTCAGTCGGCATACTGTGCTGCGAAAAGTAACAAGACAACTGCAGGGTTTGTGCCATCCACTGCAGGAATATGTAAAGGAGGGACAAAACACACGAGGGACAGACCGATTCAAAGGCAGGAGCTGTATGATCAGAGGAGACTTAGACTGATCTATTCCCTATATCAGCTAGTCGAAAATGCCGAAATAACACCGTCTAAGACAGAAACATCTGAGCTTTGCCCGGTCAAAGTGACCAACGCATTACCGGCGATCACAGCCACATCGGCAATATCCGCATCCGGAAATACAGGTACAACGGCGGGATCGATATAGATATCCAGCACCATGGCAACATACTGATTGGTTACGGCGGTGTCCCCCGCATTAAGGGCGTCTGAGTTCGCCGATAAAAAGCTGTTAAGTTCCACCACCTCCTGAGCATCAACCGCTTTCAATGCGTTGATCAACGTACCGTAGAATATGGACTCCAGCGTTTCTGCGGTTGCTGGCAGGTCTCCCAAGCCCGGTACACCCAAGTCCGCCTCAGAAAATATGCCATCCCCGGCTCCTAGATAACTTGAAGGATCAAATGCATCAAAATATGCCTGCTCTCCGGTGATAGCAATCACATCAGCACGGATACTCAGTGTGGAAAGCTCTCCCGTATAGTTATTTAGCGTCACAAGGTCATACAGCGCATTTAGATCGTCAGATAGGAGGGTGATCGAGTCGGTATCAGGAGGGGTGACCGAATCAAGTATGCTGCTATCGATACCAACCGAATTAAAAAAGCCGACGACATCGTCACGGGTGACCCCGCCGTATATTTCGGCGAGCATCTCATTAGTTACCCCGTAGTTGCTTGCAGTGTCGAAGATTACGGAAGGTGACGCGATATTGTTGAGTATAAAGCTACGTGCTTGCTCAACAGTAACACCAAACTGAGCCAGATGAGTTGACGCTGACATAACACACTCCTTTAGCTATTCACGTATAAGAGATACCAAACCTCTCCTAGCAACTACACGTATATTTCAAGCTAACAATCTGGAGAATGAGCAATCGTATAGATCAAATATAGTACGTCTAGCACAAGGTGTTACTGTGCAGATCAGTTTGGAACGCCATCAACAAGACAAAAAAAAGCCCCCAGAGCGGAGGCAGAAAAACGCCAGATCAGGCCAGATCCGGCGGAGTGAGAGCGTGGAGAAGCTCAAACAAGTGACTTGATCGAATGAGCAGTATTACTCCGACGCAGCAATCAGACTGGCGTTACCACCCGCAGCTGTGGTGTCGACACACAGGTGACGTTCCATCACAAAACGTTCTGGCGCATTCACTTCGGTGATCAGTGGCAACAACACACCATCGCGAACCGCCAACGCCTGACGGTAATCACGCAGAGTGCTGCTATCTGCTTGACTGGTGACTGCCGCAAAACCTTCGGCTGCGCTCAGTGCGCTTGGCACCACCAACCCTTCAACGGCAACCACCGGCAAACCCACTTCGCCTGCGTTGCGTGCCCAGCTTTCAACACCCGGCGCAACCAGCACCACGGCATTACCTTGTGCCAGCGCAACTGCCGCTTGCTGCAACGCGGTGTCTTTATCCGGTCCAAGGCAAAGCACGACGCCACGTGCCATGTCAGACAGGAGGTTCAGCTCGCCAGTCGGTCCCGGCATCGCTTCGGCGTCGCCGCCCAGTACAGAGATTTCAGCACCGATGTCACCCAGCAAACCGATCAGTTTGCTATGACGTTCAGTATCTTCTGCCCAGGCTTTTGCCTGTACAGAGTTATTCAGCTGATCAATCGCTGACTGCAATG
>NZ_JBFGYC010000490.1:0-3017 GCF_041587635.1 Pontibacterium sp.
ATGACTATGTCTGTAAACCGTTGCACCCACGAGTGTTGCTTGCGCGGATTCGTATGTTGTTGCGTCGACATGAAGAAGAGCCCGTTAACGGTGATGCAATGCCGGTTAATGAGGGAGGGGGCACTTCTGCGCAATCCCTGACATTTGGCCATCTGGTAATGACCAGTACAACCAAGCGCTGCACATTGGCGGGTGAAGCGATCAACCTCACCCCTGCTGAATTTGATCTGCTTTGGTTATTAGCGCAGCACCCGGATCAGCCTCTCTCCCGTGAAGAGCTCGTCAAAAAGACCCGCGGCATAGAATACGACGGTGTTGATCGCACGATCGATAATCGAATTGTTATCCTGCGTAAAAAACTACAGGACAACGCTTCTCAGCCACAACGCATCATCACCGTGCGTGGTAAAGGTTATCTGTTTGTCGCCAGTAGCTGGCACTGAGCTGCAACGATTTCCGACATACAAACCCGTACATTTATTCCCATGACCCAATGTCCTGCTGCTGCCACAATGGGACCTATGATATCTCTGTTGTTGAACCTTTCAGGCTAATCTCAGGACACCTGTATGGCGCGTTTATTCATCACCCTCTACGCCGGAATCATTGTCTCTTTCTATGTTTTTCTCTTCTCTGTTGAAATCATCGCGACCAGTTTGTCTTACGATGTGGGCGCACAGGATTCGCGCAATACGCTGATGGGCTATGTTGCGTTGCTTTCGCGGGTTAAAGCCGCGGCG
This sequence comes from Pontibacterium sp., assembly GCF_041587635.1. Taxonomy (NCBI): domain Bacteria; kingdom Pseudomonadati; phylum Pseudomonadota; class Gammaproteobacteria; order Oceanospirillales; family Oceanospirillaceae; genus Pontibacterium; species Pontibacterium sp. The sequence goes on from NZ_JBFGYC010000490.1 coordinate 741, forward strand.
GGAGAGCAGGCGATGCAGGAGGCGATGCATGAAGTGGCAAACCTGAATGCAATGCTGACCTCAGAGGTAACCGATCCGGTTGTTCTAAGTCACCCAAAGATTAAGGCGTTGCCAAGTCCCGGCGGAATGGTTGAGCAAATTGATCTGGAAGAGCACGAACCGGCCTATTTTCGTTTGGCTGAAGACACGCGGGTATTTCGGGTGATTGACGATCCTGATGCGGAACTCTGGGCTAAAGAGCGTTTACTGAACACTCTGGCGCAGTGGGGGCTGCTGCTGGTGATGGGATTGATCGTGGGCGTATGGTTCTTCTACCTGCATCGTAAACTAAAACGATTGGAGCTTGCTTCCGGTCGGATCGCAGCCGGTGATTTCAGTGCGCGTGTGGGTGAGGATGGTGGTAGTCGAGTTGGCGGTTTGAACCGGGCGTTTAACGGCATGGCAGAGCGGGTGGAACAGCTTATCGCCAGCCACAAACGGCTGACTAACGCGGTCGCTCATGAATTGCGTACTCCTATCTTCCGGTTGCGCTGCCAACTGGAGCTGCTAGAGCACGGTTGTGCAAAAGAGGAGCACGATCAGTTTGTGGAAGGGATGGAAGCCGACCTTAAGGAATTGGAGACGATGGTGGATGAGCTACTCACCTTTGCCCGCATGGAGCGCGCTGATCTTGACGTGAATCTGGTCTCCACCGATCTGGATCATTGGTTGAATCAACAGTTACCGATGTTGATACGTAGCAGCGACCTGCCGCTCAGTCTCAACATCGACAAGCCGGTATCGGCCATGGTGGATTCGAAGCTGTTACAGCGTGCGATTACCAACCTGGTACGTAATGCCGACAAATACGGTCGAGAACAGGTCAGCATCTGTTTGTTGCACACAGCCGATGTTGCACAGATCTGTGTGGATGATGACGGACCCGGTGTTCCACCGTCTGAGCGTGAACGTGTGCTGGAACCCTTTGAACGTTTGGACAGTGCGCGTACCCGAAAGACGGGGGGATATGGCTTGGGCCTGACAATTGTGCGAGAGATTGTGGCCTATCATAGGGGCAGCGTGTTAATTGAAGACTCTCCATTGGGCGGCGCGCGGATTATTATCAATTTGCCCCGGAGCGCATAAATGTATGTGAATGTAAGGGCGCGTACATACATTCACATACAGAATCCAGATACTGTCAGGGACATTGGATCGGCAGAATACACTCATCGAATTTAAATACGGATGAGGAATTCACCGATGAAAAAATTAATTATCGTCAGCACCCTGACCTCTTTGTTTGCCGCTTCCGCAGCTATGGCGGGTGATCTTACCGTTGTCGGTGGCGTAGCCACCTTCGAATCACCGTATAAGAACTTTGACGATGACACTGCCGTCTATCTGGATGCCCGTTACAAAGAGGGGGATTTCAGTATCGATGAGCGTGGTTTCAACTACCGCGTGTTAGGTACAGATGACACGCCGCTGAATATCCACGCAACGCTGACCAGCGCGGGTGACGGCTATGATACGGATGATTCCCCTGTCTTTACGGGAATGGATGAACGTGATGGCAGTTTGGATCTGGGTGTCAGCGCAGATTACACCGTGGGTGATGGTCAGATAAAAGCGACGCTGGTCCATGATATTACCAATAATCATGAAGGCTTTGTGGCGGACGTGAACTACAGTCATGACTTTGAACTGGATTATGGCCTGACCGTGGTACCGCGTGCCGGTGTGGCGTATACCAGTGAAGATTACACCAACTATTACTTCGGTGTTCGTCAGAGTGAAGCAACCGGCAGTCGGGCTGCCTACACTGCTGACAGCGCTTTGAACCCGTATGTGGGGTACCGCATGACAATGCCACTGGCAGGTTCATGGAGTCTGGTACACGAAGCCGCGTATGTATGGCTGGATGATGAAATCACCGATTCTTCTCTGGTTGACCGTGACAGTGCTTGGGTCGCAGCATTTGGTGTCGGTTACACCTTCTAATCAGATTTAGTTTTTGGCGCTCCGGAGATTCCAATGGAGCGCCACTCCCTCCGACTCGCTTATCTTTGCGTTCACCTTCCGGAACACGATGAAGGGGTGACCGGAAGTGTCTTAGGGGGCAGGTTTATTGGGTTGATGGTCTCTCCAAGTATTTAAATCTGTCCCCGTTTTTTATTTTCTATTTTTTATTTTCAAAAGTAAGTTCAAGGATCGATAATCCATGCATGTGATTAAACTGACCTCCATCGCAGCGATGGTGCTGTGTGCGGGCTGTAGTGCAGTCAAAGCTGTACC
>NZ_JBFGYC010000491.1:0-3013 GCF_041587635.1 Pontibacterium sp.
ACCTACTGATTACAAGTCAGTTGCTCTACCAACTGAGCTATACCGGCTCAGCGTCGAAGTGGCGCGTATATTACCCACAGCTCTAATACGACGCAACCCCAAAACCAAACTTTTTTAAGTTTTTTTTGAAAAACTTTCGAACAGGGTTAGCACTTTGATTTTATTGGGTAATTCTTAGACAGGAAAGGAGCAGATTTACGAACGACTTATATAGACGGAATATCAAATACTGAGAGACAAGGAATAAAAACCGACAGACTCAGGACAGCGACCAACGCAAGCCTTCCATTACCAGATCCTGATGTAGCTGACCAACGCCTGACAATTGATGAAACAGCACACCATCACCGCCGGTGATATAGAGACAGGCATCGGCAGACCCACCCAGCTCATTGGTAATCTTTTCCTGCAACGCCTTAAAAGCAAAGTTAATACCGTGCGCAACAGCAGCAGACGTATGCTGACCTGGCTCTACCTGAAACTGCTCAACGGTACGATCAACCAAAACTTCTGCGGTATTACGCTGCAGACTCTCAGACATCAGACGCAGACCAGGGATAATGAATCCCCCCCGGTGCCGACCATCATCTTCCAGATAATCAACGGTGATCGCACTACCACAATCAACCACACAACACGCATGCCGACAGTCGTTATATGCAGCCAGCATTGCCAGCCAGCGATCCACCCCCATACGCGATGGATCTGAGTAACTGTTCACAACACCCGCCGCTTCAGCACGAGTCACCGCAAACTCCGGCTGACACTCCCAACGCGCCTGACAGTAAGCCAATAGCAAAGCAGCGACTGCCGGACCGGCCACATTAGAGATACGAACCTGATCAATCTGAGCCGGCCAGTCCACAGGCATCTCGGCCGTCAAGCGATCGGTGGGATGACGACCACGATCAACCACCGCGCCCGACTCCACCGTTCGCCACTTCAGCAGCGTATTGCCCACATCGATATCAAGGATCATCCTGTTCGTCTGACGCTCACTTCACCACCATGAAAACTGCGCAATCCTTCTGCTGTCTCCAACAAGAGCGCCCCGCTGGTATCAACACCCCGACACACTCCCTCGAGGGTATTCTGACCAACAAACAGATTAACGGGCTGATCTTGATAGGCATGCCATTGATGCCACTGATCCACCAGCGGCGTAAACCCCTCAACGGCAAACCGCTCAAGTGCTGGCACCAACTCTTCCAGAACCGCCGCCAGCAGATTGTTGCGTGAAACCTTTACGCCCATTGCAGTTTGCAGATCAACCCAAGGCTGATCAATCGTTGCAGCAAAATCCATCGGCATCGCCACATTGACACCAATACCGATCACCACCTGACATTCACCCGATGCATCGCCGGTCATCTCAAGCAATATGCCCGCCAGCTTACGATCCCGCCACAGCAGATCATTAGGCCATTTCAGCTGAACCTCTTCCGCACCCAGCTTTTGCAACGCTTTAACCAGGCTCAACCCCACCAGAAGGCTCAAACCTTCCAGCGCAGCGGCACCGTTTTCGAAACGCCATACCAAAGAGAAATAGAGATTACGCCCAAAAGGACTTTCCCACGGTCGGCCGCGACGACCGCGACCCTCAGTTTGCTGCTCAGCCACAAACAGATGTCCGTGACAGTCAGCCTCCTGACTCTTCTGCGAGGCTCGCAGATTTGTCGAAGGGATAGATAAGTCAAGCTCAATGGTTTTCAGTTTCGCCCGCACTGATGGCTCCAGCACGGCCTCAATCTGCTCCAGATCCAGCAGATCAAGACCTCCTGGAACCCGGTAACCACGTCCCTTAACGCTATAAATTTCCAAGCCGAACTCTTCCAGCTTGCGGATCTGCTTCCAGATTGCACTACGGCTTACGCCAAGCACTTCTCCAAGCTCACGCCCAGAGTGAAAGCGTCCATCAGCCAGGATAGACAACAACGAACGGATCGCCATACTACTTCATCCTTCGTTACACCCGGTCCAACACGATAAAACTGTAATCGTAGGGGTTTGGTTCCTTTGCTGTGAAGTCCTCGCGCCCAACTTCTTGCCACTGTTCCATGGCAATCACCGGGAACCAGGCATCACCCTCTACACTGGAGTGAACCTGCGTCAGATATAGCCGATCAGCACGGAGTAGCGCCTGCTCATAGATCTGAGCACCACCAATTACCATCGCCTCTTCAGCACCGTCAATTACACAGATATTCTCTGCCAGCTCTATTGCAGACTCCAGCGACGGGACAACCTTCACCCCTTCCGGCGCATAACCGGCCTGCCTGGAGATTACAATATTCGTTCGGCCCGGCAATGGACGACCAATCGACTCATAGGTCTTACGCCCCATAATGATCGGTTTCGACATCGTGACCTGCTTGAAATAACGCAGATCCTCCGGCAGATGCCAAGGTAATTTATTGTTAATCCCGATTACCCGGTTTTCTGCCTGAGCAACGATGATTGCCAGCCTCATATTCTTTCCTCAGATTGATACTGCAGCCCGGATCGGAGGATACGGGTCATAATCAACGACTTCAAAATCTTCAAACCGATAGTCATACAGACTTTCCGGCTTACGCTTAATTAGCAATTTAGGTAATGCTCGCGGCGTACGCGACAACTGTTCAGATACGATGGCGGGATCATTAATGTGATCCTGATAGAGATGAGCATCCCCAAAGGTATGCACAAAGTCCCCCACATCCAGATCACACTGCTGCGCAATCATGTGAGTTAACAATGCGTAGGACGCGATGTTAAACGGTACGCCCAGTACGTAATCAGCACTGCGCTGGTAGAGCTGACAACTTAACTTTCCGTCCAGCACATAAAACTGAAATAACGTATGACATGGCGGCAACGCGGCCTTACCGTTACGCACATTGTCTTGCGGACTCTGAGTCTCGTCCGGCAAATCAGCCGGATTCCAGCCACTGACAATCAAACGCCGGGAGTTCGGCGTGCGCTTGATCTGCTCAACCACCTGACTGATCTGATCAACAGTGCTGCCGTCAGG
>NZ_JBFGYC010000492.1:0-3012 GCF_041587635.1 Pontibacterium sp.
AAACAGAAACAAAAAAGGCGACCCGAAGGTCGCCTTTTTTACTGCCAGACGAGTATTAAGCCGCGTCGTGCAGGTTATTCCCATTCTCAATCAGCGCCTGATGCAGGGCAATCACCGCCTGATCGTAATCATCTTCATGGACAATACACTGCATCTCAACCTGACGGATCGACTGATGCAGGGCCTGCACATTGATATCAGCTTCTGCCAGTGCAGTAACGGTGCGGGCCAGAATGCCTTTCACTTTCATGTGAGAACCGATAGCAGACACAATTGCCAGATTGTGCAGCTGTACCGCACCTTCCGGATACGTATCTTCGATCAGACGGGTTGCACGGTTTACCATCTTGCGGGAACCCGCAACATAGTACGTAATGCTGTTTGCATCAGCGTCTTTGTTAACCACATACAGCTTCAGCTGACGCAGCAGTGTAGAGATCTCAATATCGTATCCCGCATCCCCCAACATCTCCTGGTCGAAGATTTCGATACCAAAGACATCTTTGCGTCCGGCAATGATCTCAACACGTGGGATTTCGCTGCGGTATTCCTGACTGATCAGCGTACCTTCATCTTCAGGCTGGAAGGCGTTCTTCACACGCAGCTGTACACCACAGCGACGCAAACCTTTAGCCGCTTTAGGATGGATCGCTTCCATACCCAAGTTAGACAGCTGATCGGCTACGTCATAATTGGTACGACCGATGGTCACTACATTGTCCATGCCCACCAGCATCGGATCGGCAGAACTCAGGTGATATTCCTTATGGATAATCGCTTCTGTTGCGCCTGTGACTGTTGCAATCGCGCTGAAAGTCATCTCGCTATAGCCACGGTCAAAGGTGGTCATCAGGCCTTCTTCACAGTGGGTGTAGCCTGTTGCAATCACCAGCTCTTTGTCGAATTCAATGCCATCAAACTGCTTAGCAACCATCTCTTCGAAAGGAATCGGCGTAGCCATATGCCAACCGGTCAGGTCAACGAAGCGGGCATTAATACCTTCTTTACGCAGGGCTAATACCGAGTTGTATGCACTGTGAGCTTCACCAATTGACGCCAGCATCTCACGCACTTTCATCAGATGCTCTTCCAGCTGGAAGTGGCCGTAGGAGCACAAGTGATGCAAGCTCTTCATGCAATCACGTACATCATTCAGACGTTCAGCAACGAAGTTGTTCGCAGAGGTCAGCTCAAACTCAGAGTCAAACAGCTCGGAGTTAATCTCCTGCATATTCACCTGAAGTTTATTCAGCGCTTCGACCCAGGCTTCTTCACTTTCTGCATTTGCAAAACGTGCGTAAACACCCGGTTCACCGGTTTTTTTATGTTCCAACAGCTGGTTGGTAATACCGCCGTATGCAGACACCACAAAAATTCGGTTGTACAGCTGATCTTCGCTGCGCTTACCGATCAAAATAGTGTCCATCAATTCCTGAAAGCGGCTCATGGACGTGCCGCCAATCTTCTCAACTGTATGCATACTTATATTACGCTTTCTCAGTGACTGCCGTTGGTCTTCGCCTGTGGATCAGAACATGAAACATTGTGCCTAACGCCCCACGATAACTGGCCCTTTCCAGCGCGAAATACAGAAAAATTTGGCGCAAAATTATACACCAAAAGTATGAAGATGTGTGCAGCACATCATTAACCTATTGGCTAATGCCAGCAACGACACGAAACAAAACCGTTCAACTCCTACCCGCAGAAGGCCCTACTACCCGGTTGCGACCTTCGTTCTTAGCCCAGTACAGACGCTCATCAGTACGGTGCATCAGATCAGAATAGGATTCCCCTTTACGTAACTGAGAGACGCCGAAACTGGCCGTCACAGCCCGGTCCAAACCAAAGCTCTCCGTTTCAACCTGCAATCGCAAACGATCAGCTATATTGGTAGCAACCGAACCGTCAGTTTCAGTGACGATAATCATAAACTCCTCCCCCCCGATACGCGCGAGGTAATCGTAGCTGCGCACATACTGGCTGATACTGCGGATCAGCTGTTGCAATACCCGGTCCCCGGCAGGGTGACCGTACGTATCGTTGATCAATTTAAAGTGATCAATATCAAAAACGATCAGCGCCAACGGCGAATCAGAACGGTGGGAGCGACGCACCTCATTCGTCAGGATTTCCACGGCCCGGCGACGGTTTAGGATACCGGTGAGCGAATCGGTGCCCGCCTGAGAGACCAGCATTTCAATCTCACGTTTGCGTCGCCAAGCAAAGATCAGCAAATACAAAGGAAGGATGAACATCAGGCTAAAAAGCAGATCATCCAGTTGCATACTTTCATATTGCTGCAGGTATGCGAAAACATGCTCTGCCGCATCAAACTCCATATTCAGAAGAATGATGCCTAAGAACAGTGGACTGCAAAACAGCAACTCCATCCAGAGACGCCGCCTTTTCTGAAACCTGTGACTATTCAAACGCCTGACCAACCTCTATCGCAATTCCAGCCCTTATATAATGCTGGCATGAGCCGTGTTCTGTTCTGACATTGTAACGCTGATCGTTCGTAACCAAAAATTTATTAACGTTCGATCTACAACAAACTGGGGTCCTTATCGGCCGCATTTCAAATTTCCAAAGTACAGATACTAAAAAGCCATCTCGGTGAAATTGACATCCATCAAACGCGCCTATTTGCAATTCAGCTAATGTAATCCGCATCAATTTGCAGCCCAGTAGCCAGGAGCAAAACATGAGCAGCTTACCCCTCGAAACGATCCCCAGTGTCCAGTTGGATTTCATGAATGACGATCATCGTGAAGCCACCCTGCTAACCAACAAACTCTTTGCCATGTTGCAGGATGCAAAAGACAACACTGAACTCGATCGCACGAAGGTCTCTGAAACGCTACACGCTATTTTTATCCACGATCAGGAACACTTTGCGCGGGAAGAAGCGGAGATGGAGCGTACAGGGTTTCCGGCCTACGGATGCCATAAAGGTGAACATGAACGGGTACTGGCTGAACTGCAGGAAGTGTATCAACACTGGCAGAA
>NZ_JBFGYC010000493.1:0-2999 GCF_041587635.1 Pontibacterium sp.
ACGGATCTCAGGACAACGGTTCCGGCGATAACGGTTCTCAGGACAATGGCTCCGGCGATAACGGATCTCAGGACAATGGTTCTGGTGATAACGGATCTCAGGATAACGGTTCCGGAGATAACGGCTCGCAGGACAACGGCTCTGGTGATAACGGATCTCAGGACAATGGTTCTGGCGACAATGGATCTCAGGACAGCGGTTCTCAGGACAATGGTTCCGGCGATAACGGTTCTCAGGACAATGGTTCCGGTGATAACGGTTCCGGCGACAGCGGTTCCGGAGATAGCGGCTCGCAGGATTCTTGCGATGATCCAGCGATGCGGGAAGTGGGATGTGAAACCGGTGTTGAAGACGGTCGGCTGGCAGGTGAAGCAGTTGTCACAGGTACCCTGTGTGATGACGTGATGTCTGATGAGGAAGGTGGACAGATCATCAGGACCTATCAGGGTGATGATATTGTTCTCGATGCTGTTGGTGATAATTCCGCATATCTCGGAGCCGGTGATGACGTTTATAAAGTGGCTGGAGACGGCGAAGACTTTGTAATGGGTTGTGATGGTAACGATGTCATTCTGTCTGGTGATGGAGAAGACGTTATTCTGGGCGGGACAGGAAATGATGTTGTCTACTCTGGAGCGGATCGTGACGTTCTGGAAGGTGGGGATGGTAATGACATCCTTTACTCAGAGGGCGGTAACGATGTTCTCTTTGGGGGATCTGGTAACGATATCCTGAAGTCTGGCGAAGGCAATGATGTAATCTATACAGGTACTGGCGAAAATTTTGCGGATGCCGGTAGTGGTGATGATTTCGTTGTCGGGGGTGATAGCGCTGACACCCTGCTGGGTGATCTGGGTGATGATACGCTCTGGGGTGGAGAGGGTGATGATGTTATTGCGGGTGGTTCCGGTGATGATACCCTGCGTGGTCATGAAGGTGATGATACGCTATATGGTGGCGCTGGTAGCGATGCCGCATATGGTGGTTCAGGTTCAGATACTTACGTTGCACACAGCGGTGTTGACTACTTTGATGGCGGTGCTGGTGACTGGACTGATACAGTGCAGTTTGAGGTTGAGGGCGGAAATAGCTTCGTCATCTATGCAAATGGTGAGCGTCAGTCTTTTGATGTTGCTGATCAGTCGCTAGCGTTAGATGCGAATAGCTCTGGCGTGGTTGCCTTTGCAGACGGTTCAGAGATTGCCTTTACCAATCTTGAATTGATTGAGTGGACCTAATTTAATACTCGATACGGGTTTAAATAAAAGCCGCTGTATGTGCTGTCTCTAACGGGTGGTGCTGCAGCGGTTTTTTATTTCGGGTATGTGGTTTGGTCTATCGTGGTCGTTTTGTTCATAGTGAGTACAAAGCCACCGTATCCTTTTGGATAGGGTGGCTTTTGGGTTTATAGTTTTTGCAGGCGCTGCTGGGCCTTAGCATGGTCTTGTGCTGCGGCTAACCCGTACCAGAAGCGAGCCATGTCCTTGTGGTCGATGTCATGGTCAGGTGTCGCCTTGTTTTCATACATTAAGCCCAGATTAAACTGGGCGGCTTTGAAGCCTGTGTATGCCGCTCTCTGGTAAAGCATAAATGCGCGGGCTTTCTTGTCGCTGTTCTCCAGCTTAATGGCCACCGTGTTTTGGGCGCGTTCGTGGCCGTTTTGGGCAGCCTGCTCGTACCAGTGCAGGGCTTTCTGTTTGTTTGCTGGATGTTCGTCACTTTTTCTTTCATAAAGCCGGGCCAGATTGTATTGGCTGAAGGCATTGCCTAAGTTGGCTGCTTTTAGGTACCAGTGGAGTGCCTGTTCCTCGTTTCCCTGGTTCATGTGCAGCAGCGCAAGGTTGTTCTGTGCGCGTGCAAATCCAGCTTCGGCTGCTTGTGTGTACCAATAAAGTGCATCGCTGGGGTTTTCCTCTTCGCAAAGAAGGGCGTAGCGATACTGGCCGAATGGAATGTTTTTGCGCGCGGCTTCGGCGAAGCACTCTATTTCTGATGGAGTAGTCTTTACTTTTTTGTTGGCTTTCTTTAGTGCGTTGTCGCTGAGTGGTTTTTTAGCGAGTTGTGTCAGTGTTTCAAGCAGCGTTTCCATGTCGATGCGGCGAGTGGGGGATTTCTGCAGCATGCTTTCTAATAGGGTGCGTACATCGTTTGAAAAGCTGTCGGGCAGATCGACCTGACGTGTGCAGTGGCAAAGCATTTTGTGTGCGTCGGATGTCGCGTGGATATCAAAAGGCAGACTGCCGGTCAGCAAATAGAAAAGCGATACACCCAGCGCATATATATCTGAACCTGAATGATGGTAACCCTGATATTTCTCGGGAGCTGTGTAGCTGAAGTCTGTTTTGGCAACTTCGCTGCGAGAGCTGTCTGCGGACTCTGCAATCCCGAAGTCAGTCAGGGTAAGTGTGTCATGTTGGTCTATAAGGATATTAGATGGCTTGATGTCCAGATGATGGATGCCAAGCTGATGCAGTTTGTCGAGGATTCTGCAAAGAGTGAGGGTGAGACCAATCGCGGTTCGTTCAGATATTGGGCCCAGGCGGTCGATGCGATTTTTGAGTGGTTCGCCCTCTATATAGTCAGTCAGGATGACAAGCTGGTCTTGGTGGCGAATTGCGCGAAAAAATTGCTGAGTGTTTTCAACACCGGATACTGCATGTAACGATAATATTTCTTGTTCGAAGATAGGGTGGTCGGTGATGTCGTTGAATTTCTTTGCAGCGAACTTACGGTAGGGAGGTTCTTGTTCCTGAACCCGGTAAACGGTTGAAAATCCACCGTTTGCTACTTCTTCAAGTATTTCGTATCCACACAAAAACGCCATAAGTATCCATCAATGTAACGTAAAAAAGTTACATGGGATTTTAACATCGATTTTAGGATCTGTTTGGATGTAAGTAATAAAGAAGGGAAGAATCTTAAATGGTCGGAGTGGAGGGATTCGAACCCCCGACCCTCTGCTCCCAAAGCAGATGCGCTACCAAGCTGCGCTACACTCC
>NZ_JBFGYC010000494.1:0-2989 GCF_041587635.1 Pontibacterium sp.
CAGCGTCATTACACCGCCCACATAAGTTGGCACCGCAGCCGCATAGAAGGTCTGATCAGAAAAGTACGGACTCAAACGACGACGCGTTGTGACTACTTCATCAACCTGCATATAGGCCACACCATTCTGCGCCACAAAAATGCCACCTTCGTTCAGATGTTTTTTGCACCCCTGATAAAAATCACTGGAGAACAGCACTTCACCCGGGCCCACTGGATCAGTGCAGTCAGAGATGATGACATCGTATTTCTCACCATCCTGCTGAACGAAATCCATCCCATCAGCAATTACAATTTTTGCACGCGGATCGTCAAACGCACCCGCAGAATGACCCGGCAGGTATTCTTTGCACATATCGATAACCGCCTGGTCAATCTCAACCTGCGTCACCTGCTCTACTTCAGGATGCTTAAGCACCTCACGCAGAATACCACCATCACCGCCGCCGATAATCAGGACTTTTTTCGCATCGCCGTGCGCAAATAAAGGCACGTGGGTCAGCATCTCGTGGTATACGAACTCATCCTTCTCTGTCGTCTGGATGATCCCATCCAACGCCATCACAGTACCGAAAAAGCGGTTACGGAAGATAATCAGATGCCATGAATCCGTTTGCTGCTCAAACAGCACCTCATCAATCTCGAAGCTCTGGCCGTAACCATCGTATAATTTTTCAGTGTACAAAGTTGTCATCTTCTATACTCACCATCTTCGTGCACAAGCTGAAATCAGCCGCACAAAAAAAGCGTTAAGGCTGCAAAAGCAGCCCACCTTATTACTATCCATACGCAATATGCCCGGTTGCAACACCGGGCATATCAAAAACTGCAATTTGAAACTGCAGCCGAACCAGTGGTAATCCGAGAATTACTTAATCACCGGCAAATCAGATGTCACGTCTGCATTCTGCCCGCGATTGCGCAGGAAGTGGTCCATCAACACAATCGCCATCATCGCCTCTGCAATGGGTGTTGCCCGAATACCGACACAAGGATCATGACGACCTTTCGTCACGACCTCAATCTCTTCACCGCGATCGTTAATACTGCGACCCGGCAAACGCAAGCTTGATGTTGGCTTCAGCGCAATATGAGCAATGATATCCTGACCGGTGGAGATACCGCCCAAAATACCACCCGCATGGTTGGACAAGAAACCTTCCGGGGTCATCTCATCACGGTGCTCAGTACCTTTTTGCGCCACCGATGCAAAACCATCACCGATCTCAATACCTTTAACCGCGTTGATACTCATCAGCGCATGTGCCAGGTCTGCATCCAACCGGTCGAAGATCGGCTCACCCAATCCAACAGGCGCGCCACTCGCAACAACAGAAATTTTTGCTCCAACAGAGTTACCCTCTTTACGCAGCTCATCCATATACTGCGCCATCTCTTCTGCTTTTTTAGCATCAGGCGAAAAGAAGGGATTGTTACCTACTTCATTCCAGTCGAAGTTTTCCATATCAATCGCGATTGGACCCAACTGAGACAGATACCCTCGTACCTCAACCCCTTTAGATGCCAGGAACTTCTTCGCTACTGCACCGGCAGCAACGCGCATCGCAGTCTCGCGCGCAGAAGAACGACCACCACCGCGGTAATCGCGGAAGCCATATTTGTGAGAGTAGACGTAATCAGCATGAGCCGGTCGGAACGTCTCAGCAATGTTAGAGTAATCTTTCGACCGCTGGTCGGTGTTTTTAATCAACAGACCAATCGGTGTACCTGTCGTCTTACCTTCAAATACACCCGACAGAATCTCAACCACATCATCTTCACGACGCTGAGTCGTGTGACGAGACGTTCCCGGCTTACGGCGATCCAGATCAACCTGCAAATCTTCCGCGCTCAGCTCAATACCAGGAGGGCAACCATCAACAATACAACCCAGCGCGGGGCCGTGACTCTCACCAAAGGTGGTCACAGTAAAGAGTTTTCCGAAGCTATTTCCTGACATCGTTTCAATCCACTTTTATAAACATCGTCCAGCGTTTTCACGCCAGCTAACAGAGGCCTAAGTATACCGCCTCGCTTAAATTTCTTCCCGGTGCGCTTTCAGATCAGCTGCACTAATGGCAAACACGCCATTCCCACCCTGCTCCAGCTCCAGCCAGATCAGCGGCAATTGAGGATACTGCTCCATCAGATGCACTTCGCTATTACCCACTTCAACAACAAGCAGTCCATCATCAGTCAGATAGTCATTGGCTTCACGCAAAATACGCTTAGTGATATCCAGACCATCATCACCAGAACCCAAAGCCAATTCCGGCTCATGAGCATATTCATCCGGCATCGATGCCAGGTCTTCAGCATCTACATACGGTGGATTGGATACGATCAGATCATAACGCTCGCCTTTCAGCGCATTAAACAGATCACTCTGGCGAGGAATCACCCGCTGCTCCAGCTCATGCCGCGCCACGTTAATACTCGCAACATCCAGCGCATCATCGGACAGATCCACCAGATCTACATCGGATTCCGGGAATGCATACGCACACGCAATGCCGATACAACCACTTCCCGTACACAGATCTAAAATACGGTTCACTGCCCCTTCCCTCAGAAACGGGGCAAATTGCGCATCAATTAACTCAGCAATAGGTGAACGCGGAACAATCACTCGTTCATCGACATAAAATGGCATGCCTGAAAACCATGCTTCATTCGTCAGATAGGGCAACGGCACACGCTCAAGTACACGTTTATCAATGAACGCCAGAATCTTATCTTTCTCTGGGGAGGTAAGACGACCATCCAACACCGCCTTATCCGCATCCCACGGCAGATGCACGGCACCCAATACCAACTGCACTGCCTCATCCCATGCGTTGTCAGTGCCATGGCCGAAAAACACGTCGTGTTCTCCAAACGCACTCATGCACCAACGTATATAATCACGCAAAGTATGCAGTTCATTTTTAATCGGGTCTTGATCGTTCATCATTACTCACCGGATAATATCGCCCCGCTAAGGGTCACAG
>NZ_JBFGYC010000495.1:0-2988 GCF_041587635.1 Pontibacterium sp.
CGATGGAAGATGCCTTGTACGACATCCCAGCGATGCGGCTGTTTGCAAGTTTATCGCTAGATAATACGATCCCCGATCACACCACGATCATGAACTTTCGCCACTTGTTGGAGCGTCACTGTTTGGCTCGTCAGATCTTTACCGAGGTTGCCGATTGGTTAAGTAAAGCCGTTGTGTTGGTAAAAGAAGGCACGATAATGGATGCCACCATTATCGAAGCACCCAGTTCTACACAAGAACAAAGTCGGTAAACGAGATCCTGAAATGCATCAAACAAAGAAAGGTAATCAGTGGCACCTTGGCATGAAGGCTCATATTGGTGTAGATGCTCGAACCGGCCTCACTCATAGCTTAACAACCACGAGTGCCAATGAGCATGACCTCAATCAGGCTGAGCATCTACTACACGGTGAAGAGGACTTTGTTTTCGCCGATGCCGGTTACCGTGGGGCAGAGAAACGAGACGAGCTGAAGGATACTGATGTCGACTGGTATATCGCGGAGCAGCCAGGAAAAGTCAGGACGCTTAAGTAACACCCAAGAATCAACAAAGTTCTGATCAACATTGAGTACATGAAAGCCAGTGTGCGAGCCAAGGCTGAGCATCCGTTTCGGATCATTAAATACCAGTTTGGGTTCACCAAACCGCGCTAACGCGGCATGGCTAAAAATGACAGTAAGCTGACCATGCTGTTTGCTCTGGCAAATATAGTCAGAGTCAGTCACGTGCTAAAAACGTAGGATCAGTGCGTCTGCTTTCCGGAAAATCGGCATGCAGACATTGAGAAACGAACAGATATTGGGTGGTTACACATAAATCACCCTAGACTGGTCGGTTCGCTCAAAAGACGGGACTTATTCGTGCATTCCTTAGCCAGTACTTCTGTGATCGAGACCCCATTGAACAATAAAAACAAATCATTCACGCCATAAACATATTTTATTAAACACAGCAATTGACACAGATAAAATATCACCGTACCGCCAAGCCTGAAAACGGCTTCGTTGATATCAAAACGACCAGAGCCTAATTCCACATCAACCACTCCCACTGATAGCGAAATTGATCAATAATCAACCACAGGTAAACCATAATCAAAAACCAAACATTAAAATCAGCCTTCCCTAACTACTGATCACTTTACATCCAAAAAAAAACAATCCAACAAATAGAACAACGGGCTTTCCACATAGTAAAGAATATGTAACACTCCTCTTCCAAAATACACACCTGATTACAGGGGGCGTTTTATGGCAGAGCTAAAGAAAGAAACATGGCTGCCGAATATTAAGTTTTGTTGCTCGCCATCAACAGAGATAACTTCTTGTTGAAATCTGCATAGCGACTACTTGTAACCAATATGCCCAACGTGTATAAACCAGTTTTCTAAAGGGCTCTGAATCCAGACCCGAGGAAAGTCCGACACATTAGCTACGTGCCGGACAAGAACACTCTTAGAGTGTGGTTAACCATAACGGAGTAATTTTTAATGAAAATGTTCAAAAAAACCGCCATTGCTTTGGCACTTACTGCTGCTACCGGCATGAGCTATGCGGCTGGTATCGATATTCGCGCTACTGGCGCTGCTGGCGACGACGCTGACCAGACATTTGCCGCTATCGTTGGTGGCGCTGCTATCGACGGCACTGGCCCTGTTTACCTGGACGAATTGCTGGCAACTCCACGCGCGAACAACGTTGATCTAGCTACAATCGCTAACGTACGTGAAATCACATACACCCCAAACACTACTATCGGTGAAAACTCTACCATCACCTTTGAAGTAGCAAACGGTGCGATCGATACTGCCAATGGCGCACAGCTGTCTGATGACGCTATCGGTACCACAGCGCTGGCCTCCCTGCTGGACTTCACCGAAGGCACCAACGGCTACACAACTCTGCGTTTTCAGGTTGAATCCGGTGAGTCACTGGCGGCTGGTGATGCCGTTTACCTGACAACTGCAGCGGCCACAACTGCTGCTGTTGCGTTGACCGTTGTTGCTGATGCAGGCCTAACCGCTGGTGATGCAGTAACTATCGAAGCTGTTTCCGCACAGGATCCATCCGCAATCCCAATCACCCAGGGTACCGCACCAGCAGAGACTCTGATTAGCGTTGTAGACGGCGTAGATCTGGCTATCACTGTTGCAACATCTACTATCAATGTTGAAGCAGACCCATCTCGCAGCTTGTTCGTTAACGAGCCTGCAGGCGATACATCTACAACTACATCTACTGCTGAAGTAACCTTCAACAACAACGCAGAGATCGCGCCAGACTTTACTACCGACAACTACACTCTGGCTGTTACTCGTGACAACATCGACGGCGTAGATTCCATTGAAGCAGTTTCCGGCGCCACTCAGGCACTGACTCTGGCTGATGGCGTTTACACTCTGGCCGGCAACAACTTCGACTCTGCTAACGATTTCGCAGACGGCGTTGCTACCGATCTGGTTATCACTGTAAACGGCACCGATGTGTTGGCAACAGGTGACTGGACCGCATCCCTGACTGTAAATGATGACCCAGCTACTGGCGCTGGTGATGTTGTACTGGCTACCAACGCGACTTCTCACACTTGGGATATCAACGGCGCACAGTTCAAGATCCCTTACCACGCTCAGAACGTATCTGGTTTCAACTTCTTCTTCAACGCAGTTAACGAAACTTCAATCAATGCAGAAGTATTCGCTGACGTAATCGTTCAGAACATCAGCCAGGGCACTAGCGTTTCCCTGACTAACGTTAACCTTGGCGATGCAATTGCAGAGAGCTCCACGACTTTCGGTCAGGGAACAATCAAAACTGCAATCAACGCAGCAGCAGCTGACACTATCAACGATGCAGACGTATACCACGTTGCTATGACGCTGACTGCAATCGCTCCAGCTAACGATGTACACGTTGCAGCGTTCCAGAAAGACGCTATCGGCCGCACTGTTGTTCCTGTACTGGTTAACACCGGCGCTCGCGATTGGCAGC
>NZ_JBFGYC010000496.1:0-2986 GCF_041587635.1 Pontibacterium sp.
AGTCAGGATAAACAGCGCAGTAAAACAACGCTGCAACCCTTCTACCATCTGCTCAGTGGACACCCTTTTGAATGGGTTTATCAACAACCCACTCAACAGCGCGGCCTGTATAATCCACAGCGGCTCAACGTTGATACTGTCTGGCCTCTAGGGCTGTTTAAGTTATCCCGTCCACTGATTGAGCTGCCGGAAGCACTGGTTTATCCACAAGCCAAATCAGCACAATCTATACCGGAAACGACCCGCGGTCAGGCAGCCCATGCCCACACCGAAGCGGAAGAACTGGCTGGCCTTCGAGCGTACCAGCCAGTCGACAATCCGCGCCGAATCAACTGGCGTTCGCTGAGTAAAGGACAGAACCTCCAGATCAAAGAGTTTGATGGTGCCGCAGGCGATCCGGCTATCTGGCTACGCTGGCAGGACCTGCATGCGATCGGTTATGAAGCGCGAATTCGTACCCTCTGTCATCACATTCTGGAGTGTCAAAAACGGGGACAGGAGTTTGGTCTGCTGTTGCCGGGTATTGAACTGCCGCCCAAGCGAGGTGGCCAGCATATCAGTACCTGTCTGAAGCAACTGGCACTGTTGCCCGGAGAAAGCTGATGCGACAGTATTTTGGTGATCGCACCCAGCGATTGTGTCTAGGGCTTTGGTTTCTGGCCCTGCTACCTGCCATCCATCATCTTGCGTGGGTACATTTACTGCTGTGTCTTGTGCCAATTGCGCTATATCAGCCCATGCGCCTACGTCCCTCTGTACGCTGGGCAATGATGGGCATGGTACTGCTAATCGCGATTGGCTGGATCGTCCTGAGCGGTCAGCCTTGGCTGAGTGCGCAAACGATTACCGGCGTGTTAGCGCTGGTTTTACTGCTGAAATGGGCAGAATCACGCACCGCCCGAGAGTTACGGCTATCCGCGATGGCCTCACTGGTGCTGGCGACGTTAAGCAGTCTGTACCTGTCTGGCCTGTTAGCGTTAGCCTATCTGGTCAGCTGCGGCATTGTAGTGTTGTTCTGTCTGCAGGCGATCAATGATAGTGAACACCAACTCAGTCACCGTCAGCTACTTAAAACCACCCTCAATCTTAGTGTGTTGGCACTGCCCGTCACCCTGTTGTTATTTGTCACGGTACCGCGCATTCAGGGCCCACTTTGGGATATTGGTCTGGCAATCGGCTTACCGATTGAACTGGCCATCAATCAGGATGCGCGGGGTATTGGTCTTAAGGCGACGTTAAAAGCTGGTCAGGTAAGCCGCTTAAAACGCAGTGATGCACCGGTACTTGTCGCCGAATTTTCCGGGGCAGTGCCTTACAAAAGCCGTCTGTATTGGCGCGGTCCGGTGTTTAGTGACTATGACGGTATCAGCTGGAACTTACCTGAGAACTGGAACAATCGCGGCCGCTTATTACGGGATTCATTGCGGGGTCCTGACGCTGTACTCAATGTGCTGACATCCAAGCGTGACCGGGTGCATTATGAAGCCCGAGTTTCTCCGCACTCGGGACGTTGGCTTTACAGCCTGGATCTGCCCACCGGACAAACACCAGAAGCCTTTATCTCCGGCGATTTCCAGCTGCTGGGGATTCGCAAAATCAGCCGCGAATTCAAATACGATGTTGATGCCTGGCTGGAGTACAGCGGCGGAAAACCACTTTCAGCCGAGCAACGCTCCGCTTACCTGCAATATCCGACCGACAGCAACCCTAAACTGCGTGCCTTCGGTCAACAGCTCGCGCAATCCTCACCAGATCCTCAGGATATTCTGCATCAATGGCGAAAAACACTGGTGACGGGCGGATATCAGCTGACAGAGATTACAGATATCGACAGCGCGCGTGACAACCTGGATACCTTCTTCTTTGATCGCAAGACGGGTGCCGCAGACCGGGTTTACCTGATCTGGCTGGGTTCACTGGCTGCACTCGGTGCCAGCGTACTGACCGCCATAGCACTGCATAAACTGATTCAGAATAGCGGGGCAGCCCGTGAAACCCTGGAAGGGGTCACCATGCTGATCGCGGCAGTTCTGCTCAGCTATGTCAGTGTGTGGCTCTTTGCACGGCGGGAGATGCAGCAATGGCAGGGCTTTATTCAGGACCGGTTAGGATCAGCAGTCAGCGGCGGCAGCCTATGGGCGATCGTGTCGGTCGCTTTTTTCGCGGTTTACCGGGAAGGTGCGGAAACCATTTTGTTCTATCAGGCCCTGGTCGGTGATGCAGAAGGCCAGTGGCACGCCATCGCGACCGGCTTTGGTTTAGCGGTCGTCGCGCTGCTGATCGTCTATCTACTGATATTCCAGCTCTCTGTACGCTTGCCGCTGAAGCACTTCTTTACCGGAACGGCGGCATTACTCTATGCATTATCGGTTATCTTTACCGGCAAAGCGGTGCTCGAGCTGCAAGTGGCAGGCTGGCTGGGCAACAGCTATCTACCGTCGGTACCTACCATTAGCTGGCTTGGCCTATTCCCAAGCCTACAATCGGTCCTCAGCCAATTGGCGATGATATTGCTGCCCGTATTAGGCTGGTTGTTGATCCGCCTACGCTCATCACAAGTCTCACATATTGATACCGAAGTGACCTCCCGTCCGATCTGATCAGCTTCATTTTAAAATGCAGAACCCCAGGTAACCGCAAGGCACTTGGGGTCTGCATTTAACACTCACACCGCCATACACAGCTTCCATCTCAGATCCCCTCGTCGACACAACACTTTTACTGCCCGCACTTATGCGTTCAATCCCATGCTCTAACCCAATATCCTCACTCAGCAGGACCTATTTTTTCAGTTAAGTATCGATGCCTGAGTTTTTATCCACATTTTTGAGTATCACCATCACACACCGGAATTTTTTTTTCGTTCTGTATAACTTGATGCAAAACAGGCGATGATCATTCACGAACAACCCTGTGCGTAAACCTGTTAATTACTGTGGAAAACCTCAAGTTTCACACGGGATAACCACAACAACAAAACAAGATA
>NZ_JBFGYC010000497.1:0-2981 GCF_041587635.1 Pontibacterium sp.
GATTTCGGCACCGGTTACTCATCTCTCAGCCGCCTGAAACAACTGCCGCTGAATACACTGAAGATTGACCGCTCCTTTGTACGTGATATTGGTGAGGATAGTGGTGACGAAGTGATCATCCGTACCATCATTGATATGGCGCATAACCTTAATTTAAAGGTCGTCGCGGAAGGAGTGGAAACAGATGAGCAGTATAAGTTCATCAAACATTACAACTGCGATCTGGTTCAGGGATATTTGTTTAGCAAGCCGGTCCCCCTGAATGAGCTGGCGCTGATGATAAATGCTCAGGTAGCAGATAGTTGCGGGCGCACAGCCTCTGTATAATAGGCATCCGCCTGACCAAGCTTGACCAGCCTTATTCACCGACCTCAGCTGAACATTTAAAGTTAGATTGTCGCGCCACGCTTCAGTTGTTAAGGATATACCCTCCCATTGACCAAACTTACAGCCGTTAAAGCCCCCTCTTCACTGCTCTTGGCGGGTATTGCCATGGCTAGCCCGCTGGCATTGAATGCCTTTATCCCGGCGATGCCAGATGTGGCGCAAAGCCTCGAACAAAACATCAGCACAATCCAGTTAACCTTTACGCTATACCTGCTCACCCTCGCCATTGGCCAACTGATCTGCGGCCCCCTATCGGACTATTTCGGGCGGAGACCGGTATTGATTGTCGGACTGGCTCTTCACGTGCTGGGCAGTTTGCTGGGGGCTACCGCACAGGATATTGACCAACTGATCGGCGGGCGTATTTTGCAAGCGCTGGGCGGCAGCGCGGGGATGGTTCTGGTCCGTACTATATTGCTCGATATTCATGGCCGAGAGGGGGCTGCGAATAAGATGGGCTATGTAGTTATGGCCATCGCGATCGCTCAGGCAATTGCCCCAACCGTCGGCGGATATATCAATCTCTGGTTCGACTGGCACAGTATCTTCTATCTCTCTCTGTTGATCAGCACACTGATCTGGATACTCACTATCCTGCGTCTACCTGAGACCGGAACGGAAAAGACCACTTCACTGGGGATCATCCCCATTCTGAACCAATACAGCGATATACTGCGCTCACCCGCCTATCTTGGCTATACCTTGTCCACTACCTTTATCGCCTGCGCTTTTTATCTGTTTGTCGGCAGCATGCCTTATATCGTCGTCAAGCAACTGGGTGGGACATCTGCCGATTTCGGCAACTGGTTTTTGAGCGTGTCGCTGGCCTTTATGGCAGGGAGTTTCCTCTCCACCCGAATCTCGGCGCGACTGAAGATTGATAATATGATCCGCGCTGGGAACGGTCTTTCTCTGTTCGGTGCGGCGCTGTTACTGATGTTTACCCTTACCGATCAGCTGCACTATGTAACACTCTTTCTACCGATGGCGATGCTCACCTTTGGCCGCGGGATGAGCCAACCCAGCGCGCAGCTTGCTGCGATTAGCTGTTCATCAGGCAAAGCCGGCACGGCCTCCGGCTTGATGGGTTTTATTCAGCTGATTACGGGGGCCGCTGTCGCTCAAAGCATTCCTTTCCTTATGCACACAAGTGTTGTGCTCTTAAGTGCATTTATCTTTCTTGCCCCCCTTCTATCATGGGTAAGTCACCACTACGCGATCAATCACTCCAAATAAGCCACATCCGAGGCATTCATCCCTGTGATAAAACGATCTGATCTGACGTTTATGCTGTTCACTTGCGCAATGCTGTCGCCGCTCCTGCTGATGGATGATCCCGCTGAAGCCTTAAAAACTGCCAGCCACAGCTCCCCCCTGCTAGCGAGTTTTATCAAGTTTGCGATTCTCGCGACCTACGGTGAAGTTCTGGGTTTGAGGATTGCCACGGGACACTATCCACTGGCTACGTTTGGCGTGCTGCCCAAGGCTGTGGTGTGGGGTGTATTTGGTATCTGCATCAAACTCTGTTTCGTAATTTACGTCTCAGGTGTTCCTGTAGCCTTGGCATTGCTCGGTATGGAACACGCAGCCGACGCATTAAGCGGCCCGCTTTCGCTAGACCGTTTTCTGGTGGCTTTTGCGATCAGTGTCGCGATGAACCTGACATTCGGCGTCTGGCTGATGACCTTCCATAAAATAACCGACCTGCATATCAATGCACATCAGGGCCGGTTGATATGCCTGATCCGTCCACTGTACTTCGGAAAAATCCTGACTGAGATTAACTGGCACCGTCTCTGGTCTTTCGTACTGAAAAAGACAATTCCGCTATTCTGGATTCCCTGCCACACTCTGACGTTTCTGCTTCCCAGTGAGTATCGGGTACTGTTTGCAGCCCTGCTGGGAATCGTACTGGGATTAATACTGGCTTTCGGCAGCCGAAAACCCAACGTATTAAACCGCTCGGCACCTGTTTAATGCATCACTAACGCCCTGTTTAGATCAATTAATACAGCCACTTATTCCTTAATATCGAAATTAATAGTTGCCCCTTTCAAACATCAATGCTTGAATTAGGAAAACACAGAGGCCGGGGCTACGACATGGAAGATACTTCCGCCGATATTCTGATGGCGCGCCAGCCAATCTTTGATAGTGATCTACGCGTTGTCGCACACGAACTTCTCTACCGTTCCTCTGCAAGTCGTACTGAAGCCAACGTTTTCGATGGTAATCAGGCAACCTGCGACGTACTGGTGAACAACTTCATCAGCATCTTCGACAAGGGCAACCAACGCCCTGTACCCGTATTTATCAACCTTACAGAAGATCTGCTTAGTGGAAACACCCTGCCCGCATTGGATAGCAAGCAGGTTGTTCTGGAAGTGCTCGAAGATGTGGCAGTTACCGAAGAAGTGATTAACGCGGTGCGTCATCTGGCCTCAGCAGGTTATCGTATCGCCCTGGACGACTTCGAGTACTCGCCCGCGCACGATCCTCTATTGCACCTTGCACACATTGTAAAAATTGATCTGACCATCACTCGTGATGATGACCTGCTGAAAATGGTGGAACAGCTCAAACCGTTTAAGGTA
>NZ_JBFGYC010000498.1:0-2974 GCF_041587635.1 Pontibacterium sp.
CGTAATGTTTAAAGACGAACTGAACTTCGTGAAAAACCGTTACATGGATCGCTTCCACTGGATCAATGTAATGGACTACGAAGATCAGGGTGCAGACCTGCTGAACGGTCGCATCGACAACGCTAAGGGTTACGCCCTGCAGAAAGCGGGTCTGATCGATATCAAATCCGTGAATGAAGCGTTCATCTGTGGTCCTGAAGCGATGATGTCTGAAGTGTCTCGTGGTTTCCGTATGGAAGGCCTGAGCGACGAACAGATCCATTACGAGCTGTTCGCTAACTCCTCCGCTGACTCTAAAGAGATGCTGGAGAAAGCGGCGAAACGTAAAGAAGAGTTCGGCGAAGAGAAAACGTCTAAAGTCACCGTCGTTGCTGATGGTCGTTCCATCATGTTCGATCTGGCGACAGTGGGCGAAAATATTCTCGACGCAGGCATGCACAACGGTATGGAACTGCCTTACTCCTGTAAAGCGGGCGTATGTTCTACCTGTAAGTGTAAGCTGGTTAAAGGTGAAGTCGACATGGACATCACCCACGGTCTGGAACAGCACGAAATCGACGCAGGCTATGTGTTGAGCTGTCAGGCACACCCTATCTCCGATGAAGTCGTTGTCGACTTCGACGCGCGATAATCGTTGCTGTTACCCGGTGGTTTAACTGCCGGGTAACGCCTTATTCCCCACTTTTTATTCCTTAGGCCCTCGTTTACAAAATGCATAAGCGTTTGTGGGATGATTGCGTCTGTATTCTGGAATGGGGATTACAACAATTACAGATGTGCTGATTGACAGCTACGGCCCCCATGGAAAAGCCGCATAAAATCCTCATTGCTGATCGTTACCCTTTACACCGTGAAGGGATCAAACTCGCTATCACCAGCGGTCCGGAATACGTCCTTTATACCGCGCATTGTGTTAGCGGTATCGACGAGCTCCAGTCCCAGGTTAAAAACAACAGCGGTTATCATCTGCTGATTATCGATCAGACACTGATTGAACAACATCCGGAATGGTCGTTGAAACACCTGGTGAGCAATACCTGCATCACAACCCTGTTGATGTGCGATCAACTCACCGATTCTTTAATCAGTGACGCCCGTCATGCGGGGATACGTGGTGTCGTTGAGCGTAGTGCATCGATGGAACGGATAAATAAGGTCACGCACCGACTGTTAAAAGGTGGTTCTTATTGGCCGAAAATTGATAAAAATACCCGTACGACCCCTGTGGCACCTGATCATTGTGTTTCATTGGATGACTTCACTGATCAGCAGCTACAGATCATTCGACTGATCATTGATGGAAAGCTGAATAAACAGATCAGCTATCAACTGGGTATTCACGAAAGTACGGTGAAGTACCATCTCACCAATATCTATCGCAAGTTTCAGGTACGTAGTCGAACTCAGCTGGTCGTGAGTGCACGACACTCCGGAGTGACCGATCAGATAAGACTTTGAGTTGTGCTGCATGGCTTAACCGCAGACACTACAACTGCCATGGCTAACGCCAATGATTATCTGCAAAGCCCCTGCCTTTCTCCTAAACAGGGGTTACTGCATGAAATGACCTCCCCCCTAGTCGCCTCCGCATCCGCCGCTGCAACCTGAATCCCCATCTCCCCCTTCTCCGGCGCTGCTGCCCGAGCTACAACCAATATGGGACGCACAGTATGGATGGCCGGATGACTGATCGGTACGTTTACAATTAAGCGCGTAAGTGAAGCCGTCAGGAATACCCAGCTCGGCGTCCAGTGCAAACAGCAAAGGTAGACGGGTTGGATTCTTTGGTGGCACTTGCTCCCGCGCGCATGACAGTCGCCATGCGGTATTAATCCCCTTCTGAGCCATCGTTGGGGTGCTCATCGCTTCGGCCGGTGTATGGTGAAGGAAGCGGCCGAGTGCCTGATTGCAGAACTGATCGTATTTCTTGGTAAACAAAATGAATTCATGCCAGGCAACATCAACAACCTGCGACGGCATGGAGACCATCTTGCTGCCTGCGGTGTTGCAGATATGGAAATACTCACGTAACCCCTGAATGACCTTAGCAACCTCCCGTTCGCTTAGGTGAGGATAGGTTTCAGCGATCTTTTCACGAAGCTTGACTGGAAACTGATATGCATCAATCAGATCCGCGCGCTTTCGAGCACGCGACTTTCGCGTCATCCGGAAAAGAATAAACGCGACGAAGATGGCAAAAATAACAGGAACAATGGTATCCATGTAGTGTCCTTTTTCTTTTCGTCAGGCGAGTCCCACGTGTTGTAGGTATACAGTTGCCTTATGATTCGGTGGTAGGCGTTAAGTAATTCAGGAGACGTCGGGCGTTATTGTTGATTGATGCATTCCCGGGCCAAACCGCATAGATCGGAACACCTTCAACGCGCCACTCCGATAACAGCTGCACCAAGCGACCATCAGCGATCGCATCTTCAACCAAAAAGCGCGGTGGCGTCGAGATCCCAAGACCCAGTATAGAAAATTGAGCCATCGCATCCACGCTGTCGATGACAATCTGGCTGGCGTAATGTATCGGTATACGTTGATTAGCCGGACCAATCAACGTCCTCTGCGTCGGTAACATAGCCAGACGTATCCAATTCCACTCAGCCAGATCTTCAGGCACCGAAGGTGCATCATGCTGCTCAGCATAAGACGCTGAACAAACCAACACACGTTCAATGGTGCCAATGGATTTTGATTTTAACGCACTGTCTTCGAGCTCCCCTGCCCGCACGGCCAGATCAATCCCGTTGGCGATCAGGTCCTGTCGAATATCGGTATAAAGAAGGTTGAGCTCAATTTTTGGATACTGTTTGGCAAACTCAGCGATACGCTGATTAATAGGCGCCCTTGTCAGAGCTGAAGGCAGAGTAATGGTGAGTTTGCCCTGAGGTTCATTATCATGGGACACAACCTCGTTTAAGCCTTGCTGAGCGGCATCTAACATTGTTCGTGCATGCTGATAGAGCAC
>NZ_JBFGYC010000499.1:0-2968 GCF_041587635.1 Pontibacterium sp.
AAAGGGGTACCGACTGCATCCGCCAGCTTTTTCAGCTGCATAGATACCGTGGGTTGAGTAAGGAAAAGTTGTTTTGATGCCGCTGTGATGGAGCCTGCCTGATACACCGCCAGTAAAATTTCCAACTGACGCAATGTCCCAATACGCGCATGTAATTTAGCCATAACCCGCCCCATAACATAGATATTTATCTATACCTTACATAATTAGTATCTATTTTTATCTATATAAATTTAGTTGGATAATCGTCTCATGCAAAACGGCTGAAACCCGTCGTTAATCCAGAGGCGCAATATGAACGATACATCGCTTTATTTTGAACTAATCTCAATCTCATTATTGCTGGGGCTGGGTATCGCGCTGTTGCTTTTAAACCTCCCGGGCTGGGGGCTGATAAGCATCGCCGGTGTTCTCTCGGTCGTAACAATCGGGTTGAGAAGAGCATCTAACGCAGCCAACGACCTCTCTAACCCCGTTTAAGGAGTTCCACACGATGCAACTGGATGTGGTCGCCGCTTTTTTCCTGCTGGGTGCTTTTGCACAATTGCTTAAAGCACCCATTAAAATGCCCTCGGGGTTGTATCAAAGCCTCACCCTGTTCCTTCTTATCGCTATTGGATTAAAGGGCGGTATCGCACTAGGTCAGTTCGGTAATATCGAGCTCCTTTGGCAATCTCTGCTGATTCTTGGTTTTGGTGCCCTTCTTCCCCTCTTTGCCTTCCCAGTATTACTCAAACTAGGTGGCCTTTCGCGGGTAGATTCCGCATCCATCGCAGCCCATTATGGCTCAGTCAGTATCGCGACATTTGCAGTTGCCATGGCCGTACTGGACGCCAGAGAGATCAGCTATGAACCTTACTTTCCTTTGTTTGTTGCGCTGCTGGAGATCCCGGCAATCGCGGTGGGTCTTTGGTTGGCGCAAGGTAAGGGACAGACACTGAACCTTAGGAAAGTGCTGCACGAGATTTTTCTCAACCAAGGTGTTCTATTACTGAGCGGGGCTCTTTTAGTTGGTTGGTGGGCAGGCGATCAGAGTCAGAAGCTCATGCCATTCTTTGGCAATCTCTTCTACGGCGTATTAGCACTCTTCCTGCTTGAAATGGGGCGTGTCGCCACTTCCCGTATCAATCTACTAAAAGAATACGGATCCTTTATCGCCAGCTTTGGTGTGGTTATGCCGCTGTTTGGCGCGTTAGTGGGTGCCCTTTTCGCGCAACTGCTTGGCCTGTCTGTGGGCGGAACGATTCTTCTGGCGACGTTAGGCGGGAGTGCTTCTTATATTGCGGTACCCGCTGCAATGTCCGTCGCTTTGCCCAACGCAAATCAGAGTTTATCCATTACTTCATCGCTGACAGTGACATTCCCTTTCAACATCTTGGTTGGTATCCCGCTGTACAGCACGTTGGTTATTGAGGTTATGACCTGAGTCGAATTATTCAACGTATAGATTATGAAATACCGATCATTGTCGAAGACTGGTTCATCAAATTCCACCGCTTAGTAAGTAGAGAGGGAATGCTCGTAGGCCTGATAGAGCAATACATGTTTGAACTTACTGATGACACAACCCTAAATCATCGCAAGGAATAAGCCATGAAACATTTAATGCCTATATTTACTCTGATTACATGTGTATCTGCACCATCGCTTTTTGCCAGTGACGAGACGGACAGCAACACACTGGATAAGTCTTATATCGCTGGCTTCCTTGCAGGTGCACAGTTAACTGATACCGAAATCATTCGCCGCTTTGATGCTGCCAACAAAGGCGATCAACCATCAGACTTTTTCGAGAGAGCCTTTAAAACACGTGTGGGCGAGCGACCATCAGCCGTTCCTGCTACCTACTACGCGGGCTTCTGCTTGCCTGAAAGTAAGTCCAATAATGACGTTATAGATAGTATTCTCGGAGAAATTACTCAGAAGAGCAGCAGCTCCGATTTAGATAAAGCACATTCGGTATTTCGCGCATTAAGAAACCAATACCCGTGCCCGCAACCTTGAGCACCAAATACAGAAAACAAACCTGATCAATCCCTCTCAATACACTACAGTTGAAAGGGATTGATCTTGGAATGAGTAATAGCAGGGAGACTGCAATGAAACGTAAACGTAGACTTTCGGGAAAAGAGCACGTTGCTCCCTGGGAACGTGCCTTTGATAGGATCCTCACCCCGATAGAAATATTTATCCACAGACAGACAACCAGTGGTGTTTTGCTGATGCTTTGTGCTGTGGTCGCGCTGATCATTGCGAACAGTCAACTGGCTGATGCTTATCACCACTTCTTCCAGCTTTATCTGACAATTGGTTTAGAGAACTTTCAGCTCTCAAAATCACTGCATCACTGGATCAATGACGGTTTTATGGCCCTCTTCTTCCTTGTCGTTGGACTGGAGCTGAAACGTGAACTGTTGGTTGGTGAACTCGCCAACGTCAAACAAGCACTGCTGCCAATCATCGCCGCTATTGGGGGCATGCTGGTACCGGCTCTGATCTATTTCGCGATCAATCCCAGCGGTCACACTGCCGACGGTTGGGGAATCCCGATGGCAACGGACATCGCCTTTGCGCTAGGCGCTTTGGCGTTACTGGGTAATCGGATTCCACAGAGCCTGCTGATGTTTTTGGTTGCATTGGCGATTGTTGATGACTTAGGTGCCGTGATTGTTATCGCGCTGTTCTACACTGATACACTGAATATGGCAGCCTTAGCCTTAGCAGGCTTTTTCATATTTACACTCACCTGTCTGAATCTGGGTGGAGTACGAAGATTGTCTCCCTATCTGATTATCGGGGCATTCCTCTGGGTAGCGATGTTAAAAAGTGGCATTCACGCCACCCTGGCTGGTGTCATCCTCGCATTTATTATTCCAATGAAACCCAAATATGATCCAAAGCGCTTTTTGTCACTCATTAACAACAGTGTACAAAACATCAAAAACGCTTATAGGAAAGATGAAAACAT
>NZ_JBFGYC010000500.1:0-2959 GCF_041587635.1 Pontibacterium sp.
GCATCAACTGCGTCTGTGTACTTACCGGTTTCCATATCAACGATTTTGGTCTTGATACGCTCATCAAACAGCTTGATAACGTCCTGACCTGCGTAATCGATATTCGCAGCGGCCAGAATGTTACTTTTACGGTCAAGCTCTTTGTTCGCGACCTGAATCGGTTTCAGCAGTACTGCCGCTGCGGATACGATAACGGAGCAGACTACGCACAGCAGAACTGCAACGGTAATTGTTTTACCGATTGTGTCTTTATTAGCCGACATTGCGTGCCATCCTCCGTTTAATATTCGCCTGAACAACAAAGTTATCGATCAGCGGTGCAAACAGGTTCGCGAACAGAATCGCCAGCATCATTCCCTCTGGGAACGCCGGGTTAACCACACGAATCAGTACAACCATCACACCGATCAAAGCACCGAAGTACCATTTACCTTTGTTCGTCATGGATGCGGATACTGGATCGGTTGCCATGAAGAACATACCGAATGCAAAGCCACCCAGCACCAGATGCCAGTAGAACGGCATAGAGAACATTGGATTAGTATCGGAACCGATGATATTCAGCAGCGTAGACATCGCAACCATACCCAGCATTACACCGGCTACGATCCGCCATGCGGCCACTTTAGCTATCAATAGAACCACACCACCCATCGCTATCGCCAGCGTGGATACTTCACCTACAGAACCCGGAATCGTACCGATGAACGCATCAAACCAAGTAATGCTCTGTGCAAGGATCGCATCAACACCGCCCAATGCAGCCAGACCCAACGGCGTAGCGCCGGAGAAACCGTCTACAGCAGTCCAGATCGCATCGCCGGACATCTGCGCAGGATATGCGAAGAAGAGGAAGGCACGACCTGTCAAAGCAGGGTTAAGGAAGTTCTTACCAGTACCACCAAATACCTCTTTACCAACAACCACACCGAAGCTAATGCCCAGTGCAACCTGCCAGAGAGGAACCGTAGGAGGAAGGATCAGACAGAACAGGATAGAAGTAACAAAGAAACCTTCGTTAACTTCGTGACCGCGTTTCATCGCAAACAGCACTTCCCAGAAACCGCCCACTACAAAGGTCACAATGTAGATCGGCAGCCAATAGGCAGCACCGTGAATCACGTTATCCCATATTGAATTTGGATCAAAGCTGGTGAGCGCACCCGCGATTGCACCCTGCCAGGTAGACGCTTCTGTCAAACCCAGAGATGCCATTGCAGTGTTCGCCTGCAAACCAACGTTATACATACCCATGAATACTGCAGGGAACGTACACATCCATACCAGAATCATCATGCGCTTCAGATCAACCGCATCACGTACGTGAGCTGCTGTCTTAGTCACCTGACCTGGTGTGTAGAAAATAGTATCGGCTGCTTCGTACAGCGCATACCAGTTTTCGTATTTGCCGCCTTTATGGAAATGCGGCTCCATTTTATCAAGAACGTTTCTTAGGCTCTTCATATGATCAGGCCTCCTTCTCGATACGTGTCAGGTTATCGCGCAGGATCGGGCCATACTCATACTTACCCGGACAGGCAAAAGTACAGAGAGCAAGATCTTCCTCATCGAGTTCCAGACAGCCCAACTGCATGGCAGTCACAATGTCGCCGGTTACCAGCGCACGCAACAACTGAGTTGGCAGGATATCCAGTGGCATCATCTCTTCGAACTGGCCTACAGGCACCATCGCACGTTCAGAGCCATGAGTAGTCGTGGTGAAGTCAAATTTCTTACTGCCACGATTCAGGAAAGAGGTGAAGACATTCAGAACGGAGAACTTATTCGACCCCGGCAGCAGCCAGCCAATAAATTCACGCTCATCGCCTTCTTCAAGCACAGAAATCTGATTCGCATAACGACCGAGATACCCGAAAGCACCGCCCGCTGCGCGACCATTCCATACAGAACCACTGATCACACGGTTGTTATCACCTTTAGTGATGCCTACCAGCAGATCATCCAGATTAGCCCCCATACGCGCACGCAACAGACCTGCGCGATACGCCATAGGACCACCCAGAGCGACAACGCGATCAGTAAAGATACGGCCGGAAGTAAACAGATGACCCACTGCGATCACATCCTGATAACCAATCGTCCAAACTGTCTTAGACTGAGAGACTGGTTCGAGGAAGTGAATGTGCGTTCCCGCATTACCCGCTGGGTGAGGACCATCGAACTCTTCTACAGTCACACCATCAGTGGTAGGGATATTTGCACCAGGCGCCTTACACAGATAAACATTATTATCTGCCAGCTTACGCAGCACTTTTAAGCCATTAACAAACGCTTCACTCTGTTCAGCGATAAAGATCGCTGGATCGGCTGCCAATGGATTGGTATCCATCGCAGTAACAAATACAGAATGCGCGGTTGTACCCGGCTGTGGCACTCGGCTGAAAGGACGTGTCCGCAGAGCGGTCCACATACCAGACTCAATCAGATTCTCCTGTACCTGTTCGGTAGTCAGAGACTCCAACTGAGACGCTTCGTATTTCGCAAACTCTACTGCTTCTTCGTTGTCATCCAGTTCGATCACAACAGACTGCAGTACACGACGTTCGCCACGGTTAATTTCTTTGACAACGCCTGCTCCAGGCGCGGTGTATTTAACACCTTCTGTCTTCTTGTCGGAAAAGATCACTTGACCGAGTTTTACTCGATCTCCTACCTTGACGGCCATAGTTGGCTTCATGCCAACAAAATCAGAGCCAATCACGGCGACCGAACGCACTTCCGGGGAGCCAGAAATAGTCTGCTCCGGTGCGCCCGTAATCGGTAGATCCAGACCTTGTTTGATCTTGATCATTCGCCTCACCCAATCACGTTATAGTTTTCAGGAACCCCGTTTCACTTTGTGCAGTTTTCGCACAGCTGTCCCCGCCTGCAAAAAAACATGCTTTTAAGTTGTTATCGAAACGAAGCAAACCCAACCCAAAAATCCGAATAAGTATAC
>NZ_JBFGYC010000501.1:0-2940 GCF_041587635.1 Pontibacterium sp.
AAACAATTCTATTTTTTAAAATCTCAGCAAGTCGTTGAACTACTTAAAGTATTCCCGTCCCTCAGTTTTAAATTCCAGTCTTATTTCCCGCGCTTAAAGATCTTTGCAACATACGTGCATCATAATTTCAGGACATTGGCATCTATATCCGAAAGTGCTTCGTTGAAGCGATAGACATACCGACACTTAGTCCTTTAAGTAAGCTTTTGAGTATAACGATCTATACTCGGATTAAGCGTCGTTAAGCATACCCATGTTTGGATTGACCTTAGATTGAAGGCCCGACATGAATCATCGACATTCAGCGTTATCCCCGCTGGAGTGTCTGCCGAATTTACGTCCTCACTGAGCGTGAGAGACACCAGCCAGCATCGCTGCCGCGTTATATCTGATCTGTCTAGACACCTCATTTCATTACGCACTGTACGCACCGTTTGCGGCTTTTTTGAGAAGAGATAATGAGTAAGCATTCATCTGGGGCGATTAAATCCTCAGACAAAGAAAAATACAGCCACCCGATTCCTGATCGTGAATTCATCATGAATCTGCTGGGTAAACAAAAATCACCTCTTAACCGTCAGGAACTGGCGGATGAGATGGAGCTGTTCCTCGAAGAAGAACAGGAAGCACTGCGCCGTCGTTTACGCGCGATGGAACGTGACGGTCAGGTTGTTTTCAACCCCCGTCGTGGTTACAGCCTGCTGCGTGAAGAAGAGCTGATCACCGGCACCGTTATCGGGCACCCGGACGGTTTTGGTTTCCTGTCCTGCGATGCAGGCGGTGATGACCTGTTCCTGTTTAACACCCAGATGGAATCCGTTTTTGACGGTGATCGGGTACAGGTACGAGTGAGTGGCGTTGACCGTCGCGGTCGTAAAGAAGGCAAAATCGTTAAGGTCCTCGAACATAAAACCACCGAACTGGTAGGTCGTTTGGCGAAGGACGAAGACGGCGTATTTTTCCTTGAGCCGGAAAACCGCCGCATTACCAACGAAATCGACATTGATGAAGACGATCTGGCCGGTGCAGAACTGGGCCAGTACATCTCCGTTGAGATCCTTGAACAACCGTGTAACCGCTACAATGCAACCGGCCGCGTGATCGAAGTACTGGGCGACTCCATGTCTCCGGGTATGGAGATTGATGTGGCGATCCGTAGTCACGACATTCCCCATCGCTGGCCACAAGACGCTATTCAAGCGGCTGACCAGATGGGCAGTGAAGTCGCTGAAGCCGACAAAGCACACCGTGCCGATCTGCGTAAGTTACCGTTTGTGACCATCGACGGCGAAGATGCCCGAGACTTTGATGATGCGGTGTACTGCGAGAAGAGCAAAGGTGGCTGGAAACTGTTTGTTGCCATTGCGGACGTATCTCACTACGTTAAACCGGATAGCGCATTGGATCAGGAAGCGCGCGAGCGTGGTACCTCCGTGTACTTCCCCGGTCATGTTGTACCGATGCTACCAGAAGCTCTGTCCAACGGACTGTGCTCACTGAATCCACACGTGGATCGTCTGGTGATGGTGTGTGAAATGACCATCAACACCGCTGGCAAGATGACCGACTTCACCTTCTCTGAAGCGGTGATCCACTCCCACGCCCGTCTGACCTACACACAGGTCGGCGCACTGATCGCGGATGCAAACTCCGGTGTGGGCAAAGAGGTCAGCCGTAAACACAAAGCGGTGGTTCCACACCTGTATGAACTGCATAACCTGTACGGCGCGCTACGTAAAGCCCGTACTAAGCGCGGTTCTATCGATTTTGAAACCCGTGAAGTACAGTTCCAGTTTGACGAAAACCGCAAGATCGACCAGATCGTTCCGGTTGTCCGTAACGATGCGCACAAGATGATCGAAGAGTTTATGTTGTGTGCCAACGTTGCAACCGCAGGCTTTTTGGAGCAGCTTCAGATCCCGGCGTTGTACCGTGTCCATGATGGCCCGCTGGAGAAGAAGCTTAAGAATCTACGTGCCTTTCTGGGTGAGCGCGGCCTGAATCTGGGCGGCGGTGATAAACCCACTCCGACCGACTATGACAAGCTGCTGAGCACTCTGGGGGATCGCCCTGATGCACATATCATCCGCACCATGATGTTGCGCTCTCTGAGTCAGGCGGAATATAGCCCGGATAACTTGGGCCACTTTGGCTTGGCATACGCGGCCTACGCACACTTCACGTCTCCGATTCGCCGCTACCCGGATCTGTTGGTCCACCGCGCAATCCGCTCCGTGATCCGTCGTAACGAGAGTGGTGGCGCGTTCCGCCGGGCGCTGAAACGCATTACAGGTAAAGGCACCGATCCTGTAAACCGCATCAAGAACGCCCCACTGCTTGAGCCAACGAAGAGCTATCCGTACGACATGCAAGCGATGCTGATGCTGGCGGAACACTGTTCTGACGCATCCCGCCGTGCAGATAAAGCCAGCTGGGATGTAGAAGCGTGGCTGAAGTGCGAATACATGCAGGATTTCATCGGTGAGACCTTTACCGGCATCATCAGCAGCGTGGCGAGCTTTGGTCTGTTTATCGAGATCGAAGATATTCAGGTCGAAGGCATGATCCATGTCTCAGGCCTGAAGAGTGACTTCTATCACTTTGACGAAGCCAAGCAGCGTTTGGTGGGCGATAAAACCCACACCAGTTATGGCTTGGGCGACACCGTCGAGATTCGTGTGGTGAAGGTGGATATGGACCAGCGCAAGATCGACTTTGAATTCCTCGATCAGGCTGACCGTCCGAAACCGCGTAAGAAAAAGTACTACAAGAACCGTAAGAAGTCATAGGTTCCAGGGGTGCATTAACAACGTTAATGCACCCTGTATCTCCCCAGCATACCTCTCCGCCTCACAAATCATTCTCGATCTACCGCTAGACACACCCCATTCGCATAACTCCGCAATTTCATCCTAGCGGACACCACCCCCACACTTCTAA
>NZ_JBFGYC010000502.1:0-2935 GCF_041587635.1 Pontibacterium sp.
GAAGTTAAAGATCACCACGTAACTTGA
Source organism: Pontibacterium sp. (assembly GCF_041587635.1). NCBI lineage: Bacteria > Pseudomonadati > Pseudomonadota > Gammaproteobacteria > Oceanospirillales > Oceanospirillaceae > Pontibacterium > Pontibacterium sp. Next base: position 28 of record NZ_JBFGYC010000502.1, read on the forward strand.
AAGCAGGAACGTCAAGATCGCAGTCGCTTGGATGACATGTGAAGCTTCCTGTCCAATCAGCGCCGCGCTTGTTGCGATGTAAGCGATCAGCAGCGAGAACTCACTAATCTGTCCCAGTCGAAAACCCACTTCCCAGGCCAGGCTCTTAGATTCACTGATTCTGCTGAGCATATAGCGAAATACGACCGGCTTGAGTGCAACCACCAGTACCGCGAGAATCACTGACGGCCATAAAATGTCGTCGAGCAACGACAAGTTGAAGCTTGCGCCAATCGAAAAGAAGAACAGAATCAGGAAGAAATCACGCAGTGGTTTCAGGCTTGTCGCAATGTACTGTGCGATTGGGCTGGTGGCGATGGATACGCCCGCAACGAATGCCCCGATCTCAGCCGACAGGCCGGACATCTGAGCGACCTCTGCCAGTCCCAGGCACCAGCCAATTGCCAATAGAAAGATATACTCATGAAAGCGATCAAAGCGCTGGATAAGCTTCAACAAGACATATTTAACGAAGACAAATGCGCCCGCGATCAGGGCGGGCAGTGCTGCCAGCGTCTTCAGGTAGGTCCCCATACCGTTATCGCCCGAGTCTCCACTGTATAGAAACAACAGGACCATGATCGCGATAACGTCTTGCAGTAGCAAAAGGCCAACGACCAACTCACCGGTATGACGGTGATGTAGCACGGTTGTCGGGAGCAGTTTGATACCAATAATGGTGCTGGAAAACATCAGTGCCGCGCCGATGATCGCCGCTTCAGCTTGTGTATAGCCAAATGCGACGCCGATACCGTATCCGGTGGCGAAGAAAATAATCGAGCTGCCGATGGCCACCAGTGTGGCTTTTTTCAGCATATGGATTAAGTGACTGGGCTGCATATCAAGCCCAAGCAGAAACAGCAGGAAAATAATGCCGATATGGGATATCTCCGACAGCATTTTAGTGTCGCTGACGTATCCCATGCCATAAGGCCCTAGAATTGCCCCCAGCACAATATAGGCCACCAATAAGGGTTGGCGTGTGTAGAGAGCGGCGGAGGCTAGAATTGCTGCGCCAGTAAAAATAAGAAAGAACGAAAAGACGAGGTTGTGCTCTTCCATTTATTCCAGAGTCCTTAATAAAGCTGATCACGTTCAAGTCTAACAGATGCTGGGAGCGCCTTTATACAGCAATCTCCGCCCATTGCCGTTTTGACCACACATAGGAAAAAATAGCGGACGATAGGGCACGATGTATCAGTTGTACTAACCAGATGCCTAACAAGCCAAATCCCCAGTATGGGCCGATGAGCCATGCCAGAGGCAGGTAAAACATCCACTGACCCAATGTGCTTATGTAAAGTACCGACCGATTCGCCCCGGCGCCGAGCAGTGCTTGTGTTAAGACGATGGCTGCAGTATCGAAGCAGATGGCGATCGCTGTAATCTGCAGAGGCAGCTCAGCCTGAAGCAGCAATGTGTCGGAGTGGATGAACAGCCCAAGTATGACATCCGGGAACATCCATAGCGGCAGGCTCAATAATACAATGACCCCCAGGGCAGTCTTGATTGTATCCCAGCCCCATTGGCAGGCCTCCTCGGTGTTATTTTCTCCGAGGGAGTGGCTTACCAGCGAGGTTGATGCAATGCCAAACCCGACGCCAGGCAGGATTAGAAATAACGCCAGATTGATCAATACGTGGGCAATGGCCTGATCTTCTGTTCCCAGCTGGCCGATGATCCAGAACAGGGTGCAGATGCCTGCTGCAAAGAAAAACTGCTGTAGAGAGTGAGGTATGGATAGTGAAAGCAGTTTACCTATCGATGCAGGCCCTCGGCGATATTTAAGAAAACCATAGGGGCGTGCGCTGCGCCACATCAGTACGCCATTCAACAGGCAGCCAAGGCTGAGGGCGATTGCGGTGCCCAGTCCTGCTCCCGCTGCGCCCATCTCAGGTAAACCCAGCTTGCCGAAAATCAGGCCATAGCTAATGGCAACGTTCAACAAGTGCATGATCACCAGGGATACAAGGTAAGTGCCGGGTTGTTTTATGCCGTTCCACCATCCACGGAAGGATAGGTTGATGCCCACGGCCAGCATCGCCATCGTTCGGTAGTCAAAGTATGACTGCCCGATGCGTTGAACCTCAGGGTCGTCACTGATCAGAGATATGATATCCGCGGAATGGCTGATGTAGATAAAGCTCAGTGGGAGCGCAAAAAGTACAGATACAATCAGGCCCCAGTTGACCGGGCGGGCCATCTCAGCGAGTCGGCCCTGGCCTCTGCGGCGCGCCACCATTGCCTGGACACCGGAAGAAAGACCAAGAATCAGGCTCACGGCGACAAAATTGGCGTAGCTGCCGACGCCCACGCCGGCCAAAGCCGCTTCCCCGAGACTGCCAACCATCGCTGCATCTACAAGGTTCAGAATGCTCTGTGACAGCATGCCACCAATAATGGGCAGGCCAAGCATCAGGATTGTCTTATAGCGCTGGGTTGCGGTCATCTTTGGAGGGGTAGCCGAGTAAAAGCCGCCAGTGTATCAGAAATCATCGTTGGTAGATTCTGGTTAATAGCTGACCAATTTACTCAGAATTAGAATCGGTGTATGCTTCAGCCACATAAGAGTAGGTAAAAAGTTAAGTAACAGGATTATGTATGAGCATCACGGTAACCGAAAGCGCTGAAAATTATCTGGCGGAACTGTTAGCAAAGCAGGAAGTTGAAGGGATTGCAGTACGGATGTTTGTAACCCAGCCGGGTACACCGTATGCCGAGTCCTGTCTGGCCTATTGCCGCCCGGATGAAATTGTCGAAGATGACGAAATCATGGAGCTGAGCAAGTTTCGCGTCTACATCGAAAATAACAGTGTCTCCTATCTGGAAGATGGACTGGTTGATTTTGCAGAAGACCGTATGGGTGGCC
>NZ_JBFGYC010000503.1:0-2933 GCF_041587635.1 Pontibacterium sp.
ATCGCCACCGAAAATGGCTGGAACCTTTATGTGTGCGGTAATGGCGGTATGAAACCGCGTCATGCTGACCTGTTCGCTACCGATCTGGACGACGAAACCCTGATCAAGTACATCGACCGCGTATTGATGTTCTACATCAAAACCGGTGACCGCCTGCAGCGTACCTCCGTCTGGATGGAAAATCTGGAAGGGGGGCTCGACTACCTGCGCGATGTGGTGATCAACGACTCATTGGGCATCGCCGACGAGCTGGAGAAGCAGATGGCACATGTTGTAGATACCTACGAATGTGAGTGGAAAGCCACCATCAACGATGAAGAAAAACTGAAACGTTTCCGTACCTTTGTGAACGAGGAAGGTGGCGACCCACAGATCGTCAACATCATCGAACGCGATCAGATCCGTCCGGCTTAAGTCTTAGATTAGAAGGAGATAACAGATGAATACTGCAATGAAACTCGACTGGAAAACCCTCTGCTCCCAGAACGATCTGGTACCGTTTTCAGGTGTCGCAGCCAAACTGGATGAAGCACAGATCGCGCTATTTTACCTGCCCGGTGAAAAGGAAAGTCTGTACGCCGTGTGCAACCATGACCCGGTCAGCAGCGCCAACGTCATCGCCCGTGGCCTGATCGGCGACGTCAACGGCGAGCCCGTCGTGGCGTCTCCGCTTTATAAACAGCACTACGCGCTAAAAAGCGGTCTGTGTCTGGAAGATGAATCTCTGCAGTTGCGTACCTTTCCAGTGCGCTTCAACGGCGATCACGTTGAGATCCTCAACGCCTAACCCATAATTATAAGCAATGTCCCCCAACCCTAAGGGTCGTTTTTTAACGGCCCTTTTTTTTACCTTGCCCAAACAGCCACAAATTGAACTCATGAAATTCATACTTTGGTCGATGTAGTTGTGAGGCTTTAGAAATAAGGATTAGACCAACCAGCATGCGTCTTTGGCGTTTTCTGGACCTCTGATCTACAGTCAAAAGCTCAAATAATAATTAAAAAACAAAAACATATGGACAATGCGGGCGACGTACTATGAATTTATCTATAGGAATACGGGTTGGAGTCGGCTTTTTAGCCATGATCATACTCCTGATACTCTGCGGCAGTGCAGGTCTCTTTGGTGTTAATCAGGTCTCCTCCTCCCTTCTCTTTGTCTCAGGCCCTGCCAGAGACGTATCCGACGGTGGTCGGGAAACAACCATCAATCTGCAACAAGAGATGCTGGTCACCGAACGTATCCTCTCGAACGATATCCCTCTCAAGCAAGGCAAAAAGATGTTGAGGGAGTCCCGTAAGGCCTCGCGCGCATCACTGGAGTCGATAAAAAGCACCGGGCTGATCGAAGAACAGGTGCTCGTCAAAACAGAAAGCCTGATCGCACAATATCGGGGTTCGCAACTGTCGCTGCTCAGCGATTTCAAAACCATTCGTGAACAACGCATGCAGCTTCTGGACGCCACCAACTCCACGCTTGATAAAGTAGCCGTTGCGCAGGAAGACGTGCTTATTCAAGCCGATGAGCATTTTTTGGATCGCCGAAAATCTGAGGAGCTTAACGATCTCGATATGATGCTGTCGGAAATACGGGTTGGCATTCTCATGCGCAACTACAGCCTGCAACAGTTGTTTGAGGGCGCAGACCCCACCGACCAGATGCTGATCATGAACGAACAGCGCAAACAGCTGGTTGATACCCTTGATCGTGTGCTGCAACGTCTCACATATCATGAGATGAAAGAGCAATCAGAAGGACTCGAGCAATCCTTCCAACAGATGCAGCAACTGTACGTGCAGGTGGTCGTTGAGTTCACCACCTTTAAAGAATCACGTAAGGATATGGGCAAGCTTATCGACCGTGTACTCGCGGCGCTGGAAAATGTTCAGATCCAAGGCACCGAGGCCGTCACCGGAGAGATCAATAAAGTGGATGATCTGGTGACAACTTCACAGACGATGATTATCGCTGCTGCTGTCGGCGGTGTGCTGGCGGCGATTATTGCGCTCGCCGTTACCATCTTCACCGTGGTTCATCCCATCCGTAACGTCGCCAAAAACCTGCAACTTATCGGTGCCGGTGAAGGCGATCTGAACGTCTCGCTGCCGGAATCCGGTGCCAGCGAGCTGAAGATTCTGGCCGAAGGATTCAACCGCTTTGTTGAGAAGATCCGTACCACGGTATCGGGCGTTTCCAATGCCGTCGACGAACTCGGCAGTGCGGCGTCTTCGTTGCGTAATGTCAGCAATGACGCAGCATTAGCGATTGCCCGTCAGTCCGATGAAACTGATCAAGCCGCTGCCGCCATCAATGAGATGAGCGCTACCGCCACCGATGTTGCGGAAAACGCCGCCTCTGCAGCAACCGCAGCCAACAGTGCAGATAAAGCCGCCGATCAGGGTAAAACTGAAGTCGATACCACCATCGATGCAATCCGTAATCAGGTCAGTCAGTTAAATACTGCTGCGGGCGTCATCGAACAGCTGGCACAGGACAGCAAGAGTATCGGTACGGTACTGGACGTGATTAATGATATCGCCGACAAAACCAACCTGCTGGCCCTCAATGCGGCGATTGAAGCCGCCCGTGCCGGCGATGCCGGAAGGGGCTTTGCTGTAGTTGCCGATGAAGTCCGTGAACTGGCCAGTCGCACACAGAGCGCTACAACAGAAATTCAGGATGTGATTAACAAACTGCAATCAGCCGCCTCCGAAGCGGTGACCTCCATGCACAACAGCCGTGATTATGCCGAACAAAGCGCAGCGCAGGCGGAACATGCAGGTACATCGCTGAACGAAATCACTCGCGAATCTACCACCATCAGCGATATGACGGTGCAGATCGCACAAGCGGCTGAGCAGCAGGCTGATGTCGCGGAAACCATCAATCAGAACGTAGTCACTATCAGCGAACGGGCGCGGGAAACGCAGGA
>NZ_JBFGYC010000504.1:0-2932 GCF_041587635.1 Pontibacterium sp.
AATTTCAGCCCAGATACTACGGCCCTCTAACGGATAGTCCCCGGGAATAATAGGCGACGAAGGTGTACGGGCGTTTTCATCAAACAGGTTTTTAACAATGAAAGCGGTCTCTAAATTACGTTGATCAAACACTTTAGACACTTTTAGCGTACTCCATGCATAACCACTTAACTTGTTGCGTGTATCAGTACGTTCACGCACGCTGGAACCAATCCAGTGGTTATTCAGATGGAGTGCCCAGTCATTCAGCATCTTATAATCTATGGACAGGTACCCAGTATGATTGGGCACGTCAGCAATAACCTCCCCAGTGTCAGCATTTTCACTATGCTGATAACTATACTGCGCCTTCACCTTTAGCTGAGAACTGACCGCCCATTGCGCCTCAAGCTCCAACCCGTAACCTTCCTGCTGGGCCGCATTCTGAAACTGATACACACTTCCGACCAATTTATTTTCGATAAGGTCTTCAGCTTTGTAAAAGTACACACTGTTAATCACCCTTAGTGAGGGTACGACCTGAAAATCCGCCACGATCTCATAAGTTTTAATTCGCTCAGGCAGTAACGATGCAGAACCAATCCCACTGGGATTATTCTTCATATATAACTCACTAAACGACGGCGCTCTAAATGCCTCTCCGTACAGCAACTTACCTGTGAAGTCATGACGCGGCTCCCAGACAAGCCCCAGTCTAGGGTTAAAGATACTCCCAAAATCAGAATACCTATCCCAACGCCCACCTACAGTTAAGGTCCAGTCAGGATGAAAATACCATTGATTTTGAACTGCAAAAAATACGCTATGCCGCTCCTGATCATCGAGAAATACATAAGGAAGATTGGTGACATCCGTCAAGCCACCGCTGATAGGTGAAACCGTTCCATCCAGAACACCTGGACCATAGTTTTTACGTTCTGATGTTTCAAAAGATGTGTACTGAAATCCAAACTGAGATCGCCAGATTTGGTCCTCGAAACCGATATACTGGTAGGTTACATCTGCAATGACTTTATGCGCATTGTACTCTGGAGCCCCGATTACTCCATCCTCAAAGAGCACGGGGTTACTAAGTGGTGTAAAAGGATTTCCGTCATTACCAATCGGAATAAGGCTTCCATCGGGGAAAAGTTTGAAATAGTTTTTACTGTCCAGATAATGATACGTAAGGTTACTTTCTATAGCGCGTTCAAAATCAATAATTTGTTTATACTGAAGGTGTGACATGTAAGAGCTGGAGTCGACGTATCCGTCATTATCTAAAGCACGAGCGACGCCTTGTCCCGTCCCAGCCCCCTTATTTTGCCAGAACCAGTTATTCCAACTCCAAACATCATTTTCAACATTCAGGAGCATATTAGTAACTGAATAGTCTGTATTCAGACCTCCGGCCGCCAACGAAGATCGGGTCCCCGACTGTTGATCAATGGTGGTTTGTAAATCCTGATCAATAATACGCTTTCCATCCCCTGCACTCGTTTGGTGTTCTATAGAGAAGAAAAAACCAGCTCCCTCATTATTTGCTTCTCTGTGCTGAATCGTTATATCCCGACTATGAAAACTACCATTCTTAAGCTGAACGATTGCAGGAATATAATCACCAACATGTTTAGAAATAATATTAATCACACCGGAATACGCATTGGCACCATAAAGAGCAGAACTTGCGCCCTTTATAACTTCAATTCGCTCAATCATATTAAGTGGCAAACGGAACATAGGCGGTGTTCCTTCGCTAAAAGGAGTTTTAAACTCTATCCCATTAAAAAGTATAAGAACCTGCGGATTAAAACCGCTCTGGAGGCCACGAATACTATACACAGGCTCCAGACGACTTAGGTCAGACCGCAACACATGTAAACCGGGAACAGTTTCCAACACTTCATCAAGATGAGTCGCACCCATAGAAGCGATATCGGCGGCCGTAATGACACTCACTACACCGGGTGCTTTTCTGACTGCCTCTAAGTGTCCGGATGCGATAGTTGAGAAATAAGCACTCTCCAGGGAGTAGTCAACTTCTTCATCAGCAACCCCACCGCCTGAAAGGCTCAGAGCGGATATGAAGACCAAGCTGACGATTAATCCATAGATAGCCTTACTCATAACGTCCCTTTTAACTTCTGCAACCACATCTTTTCCCTGATATCCGGCTGCCTGTCTTCATAAAGTAACGCCCTTAATACAAAGCAACGTTCTAACAGATCAAAACAACTTCATCTTCTTGATGGGCAACATTTCTTCTGAAAACATATAGAAACGTCAGCCCGATATATTACGGATAATACGCGATTATTTTTCCTTTAAAAGCCTCAAGCACATCAAATGACACCTTGTTGAAACAAAGGAGAAGCCTATCCATATAGTGATATTTACTAATGCACCGTACAGGCCATGCAAGGATCAAACGACCTCACTACATGCTGTACTGCGACGGGTTCCGTCTCTCCCTTTCTTATCGGCGTTCCCACCAGTGCTTGTTCCAATGCACCCGGCGTATCCTGCTGATCACGCGGAGAAAAATTCCACGTAGTCGGCGCGATAATCTGATAACTGTGAATCTTACCTTTCTTCACTTCTAGCCAGTGCCCTAACGAACCACGAGCCGCTTCAATCATACCGACACCCGAACCGTTATCCGGCATGTCTGCATGATTACAAAACGGCGCTTTTGGATCGATCAACTTCGCCCAGGCTTCCATTTTAGGAATAACAATGGCCAGCTCCAATAAGCGCGCAACGATACGGCTGTGGACATTGCCACCATTTTCCAGAATTAACCCATGAGCAAGAGGATGACCATTCATCACTTGTCGAGCCAAGGCGCCGACTTCTACCACCTGATCATTGAGACGGGGCGACTTACACCAACTGTAGCCTGCTTCATTTTCAAGCGACGGAATAGTAAGCCCAACCGAAGGGTGGCGAGGCT
>NZ_JBFGYC010000505.1:0-2900 GCF_041587635.1 Pontibacterium sp.
GGCCACCCTCCTAATCTGTTTACCAAGACATTCGTACAGGCACCTGCCGCTTCACTTGATCCTTAGAGATAGGACGTCGGTACGAAACAACCTCTACTACTCATAACGATAAAAATAGAAAAACTGGGAGTGGACAATATGTTGATCGGTGTACCTAAAGAGATTAAAAACCACGAATACCGTATCGGTATGGTTCCGGCCAGCGCTCAGGAGCTGACGAGCCGTGGTCATCAGGTTGTTGTAGAAACCAACGGCGGTATCGGTATTGGTTTCAGTGATGATGATTACCGCGCAGCAGGCGCAACTATTGCTAACACTGCAGAAGAGATTTTTGCTTCTGCAGACATGATCGTAAAAGTCAAAGAGCCGCAGGCGGTAGAACGCAAAATGCTGCGTCCGGGTCAGCTGCTGTTTACTTACCTTCACCTCGCACCAGACCCAGAGCAGACCGATGATCTGCAGGCGAGCGGTGCAACTTGTATTGCATACGAAACAGTGACCTCTGACCGTGGTGGCCTGCCTCTGCTGGCGCCAATGTCTGAAGTTGCCGGTCGCATGTCCATTCAGGCCGGTGCGGCATGTCTGGAAAAATCCCGCGCCGGTCGCGGCATGCTGCTGGGCGGCGTGCCAGGCGTAGAGCCTGCGAAAGTTACCATCATTGGTGGTGGTGTCGTCGGCTCAAACGCGGCGCGCATGGCCATTGGTATGGGCGCACAGGTGGTCATTCTGGACCGCTCTGTTGATGTGTTGCGCCGTCTTGTATCTGAATTTGGTACGGCTGTGACCACTGTTTACTCCAGCAAAGCATCGCTGGAAGAGCATGTGCTCTCAGCTGATCTGGTGATTGGTGGTGTCCTGATTCCGGGCGCTGCTGCACCAAAACTGGTAACCGCAGAGATGGTATCCCGCATGAAGCCGGGGTCCGCTGTGGTGGATGTGGCGATCGATCAGGGTGGTTGTTTCGAAACCTCCCACGCGACGACACATCAAGAACCAACATACATCGTTGATGACGTAGTGCATTACTGCGTTGCCAACATGCCGGGTGCGGTTGCTCGCACCTCCACTCTGGCACTGAACAATGCGACCTTGCCATTTATCGTGTCGCTGGCCGATCTCGGCTGGCAGGAAGCGATTCGCCGAGACCCACATCTCGCGAATGGCCTCAATGTGCACGATGGCAAGATCACCAGCGAAGAAGTTGCCGTTGCTTTAGGGCGTGAGTACACACCTTACAGCGTTTAATTACTCAACCGTTGACGGCGGTGGCCTTTGGCTGCTGCTTATAAAAATAACATTAAGGAATTCCTATTATGGCTCGTATGACTCCTAGTGAAGCGATGGTAGAAACCCTCGTTGCGAACGGTGTTACCGATTCCTTCGGTATCATGGGTTCTGCATTTATGGATGCGATGGACATTTTCACCCCAGCAGGCATCCGCCTGATCCCTGTAGTACACGAGCAGGGTGCTGGCCACATGGCTGACGGTTACTCTCGCGTCTCTGGTCGTCACGGTGTATGTATCGCTCAGAACGGTCCGGGTATCACTAACTTTGTAACTGCAATTGCTGCTGCTTACTGGGCTCACTCCCCAGTAGTATGTATCACTCCAGAAACCGGTACTAACACTCAGTGGTTGGGTGGTTTCCAGGAAGCTCAGCAGCTGCCGTTCTTCGAAACAATCACTAAGTATCAGGTAACTGTTACCAACAACAGCCGTATGGCTGAATACACTGCGCGTTGTTTCGACCGCGCTATGTTGGAAAACGGTCCGACTCAGCTGAACATCCCACGTGACTTGTTCTACGGCGACATCGATTGTGAAATCCCTGAGCCAATTCGCATCGAACGCGCTGCGGGCGGTGAAGAATCTCTGAAAGCTGCTGCAGAATTGCTGGCGAGCGCTGAGTTCCCAGTAATGATCTCCGGTGGTGGTGTTGTACTGGGCGATGCTTACGAAGAAGCGATCGCACTGTCTGAACAGCTGGGTCTGCCAGTCGTAAACAGCTACCTGCACAACGACTCCTTCCCTGCGTCTCACCCTAACTGGTGTGGTCCTCTGGGTTACCAGGGTTCTAAAGCAGGTATGAAACTGTTGGCACAGGCTGACGTTGTACTGGCACTGGGTACCCGTCTGGGGCCTTTCGGTACTTTGCCTCAGCACGGTCTGGATTACTGGCCGAAAGATGCAAAAATCATCCAGGTTGATTGCAACGCTAAGATGCTGGGTCTGGTTAAGAAAGTTGACGTTGGTATCTGCGGCGATGCGAAAGCAGCAGCTAAAGCACTGATGGCGCTGATGGCAGACAAAGCGCCTAAGTGTCTGGAAAACCGCGAAGCGCGTGCTGAGAAAATCGCAGCTGAGAAAGCGGCTTGGGAAGCTGAGCTGGACGAGTGGATCCACGAGCGCGACGATTACTCCATGGAGATGATCGAAGAGCAGTCCGGTGAAGAAGGTAACTACCTGCACCCACGTCAGGTTCTGCGTGAGCTGGAAAAAGCGATGCCTGCAGACGTAATGGTGTCTACCGATATCGGTAACATCAACTCTGTTTCCAACAGCTACCTGCGTTTTGACCGTCCACGTTCTTTCTTCGCAGCGATGTCCTTCGGTAACTGTGGTTACGCACTGCCAACTATGATTGGTGCAAAAGTTGCGGCTCCAGAACGTCCAGGGATCTCCTACGCGGGTGATGGCGCATGGGGTATGTCCATGATGGAAATCATGACCTGTGTACGTGAAGACATCCCTGTAACGTCTATCGTATTCCACAACCGTCAGTGGGGCGCAGAGAAGAAGAACCAGGTTGATTTCTACAACCGTCGCTTCGTAGCAGGCGAGCTGGAAAACCCAAGCTTCGCAGAAATCGCACGCTCCATGGGTGCTGAAGGTGTAACC
>NZ_JBFGYC010000506.1:0-2899 GCF_041587635.1 Pontibacterium sp.
ACGGGCTTCCAGCATGCCGCTGACCTGCTTGAGATGATTGTCCAGATAGTCTGCGTCGTTGGATTGGTTGGTGGCCGTTTCCATCGGGCAGCCGTCAGACAGAACGATCAGGATACGGCGTTCTTCCGGGCGCTTCGTCATACGTTCAGCGGCCCACAGCAACGCTTCACCGTCGATCCCCTCTTTGAAGATGTCGGGCTTTAGCATGGCGCTAATGCTTTGGCGTGCCTGACGCATTGACGTATCGGCATCTTTGTAGACGATATGTTCCAGTTCGGTCAGACGACCCGGGTTCGGTTTCCTGCCTTGGGATACCCAGCGTTTATACAGCTTTCCGCCTTGCCAGCTGCGGGTAGTGAAACCCAGGATTTCAGTACTGGCACCGGCTTGCTCTAGCGCACGACACATAATCTCAATCAGCATCGCTACCTGACCGATATGCTCCTTCATCGAACCGGAGTTATCCATCAGAAAGGTGACGCAGCAGTTGTTATGTGGCTGATAACGCTCCTTGCGGAACAGCTGTCGGAAGTCAGGGGAGGTGACCAGTTTGCTGAGACGGCGGGCGTCCAGATAACCTTCTTCCTCGCCGAAGTTCCAGCCATCAAGTTCCGGTGCTGACAGGATCATTGCCAGATCCCGTGCCAGACGGGGTCCGTTGACACCTTGTCCGCGAATTTTTTTGTCCAGTTGCGCCCGTAGCTTCTCGCGCAGAAACGAGACAACAAGTTTATCAGCTTCGATCACCCGGTCATTTTCCCGGGAGTAGACCTGATAACTTTCAAGTTGATCCATCATCTCGCGGTAGCGCGCGCGGCTGGATTGAGAAGATGGCCCCGGCAGCTCACCGTTCAGATCTGATTCCGGGTAGAGAATCAGGCCAAAGCCATTAACCGCTTCGTCTGCTTTTGAGGTGCGATCATCGTCATCTTCGTCGTCCAGATTACTGACCAGTTCGTCGATGACCTGTATTAGCTCCAGCGCGCTCGCGCCAAACGTTGCCTGATCGGTTACGTTTCGCTTCATGCCTACCAGCGCACCACCAATATGCGGTGCCAGCATCATCCGATGGGGTTCAATCAGTCCCTCGGTCGCTTCGTTGACGGGCTGACCAGACAGACGGGACCACACCACTTGAGCAACGGTATACACCAGCAGGCCCACATGGTTTTCGGTCATGTTGGATGCGCAAAAGGCCGCGCACCAAGCTTTGTATCGGTGATCGAGGTTCTTTTTCGCGCCGGGATGACGGGGATCGACCAGCGTTTCAACTCGCAACTGTTCCAGCAATTCAAAGAGCAGTTGTCCGACGGCCGTTTCCGGCATCATCTTCTGATGCAGCTCTGGATCGCTGTGTTGCAAGCGTAGGGCGATGCCGTCTGCTGCCCCTCGGAACGACATGAAATCGTCGCTCTCAAGGTCGGGTTTCAGATGGGGCGCCCGAATACCGGATGGGCGTCCGTTTACTTCAGGACGGCGGCCCCGGTAAGCGAACAGGCGTTCACCGGAAAGCGCGCGTACGGATGCACCGCAGAGTTCCTCTACCTGCTGTTGCAGCCGTTCCTGGCGGGGCTGGTTATCAGTGTTCGCCATCGGCCATGACTCCAGCTGCCTGATGGGCCCAGGATTCTGTCAGTTCCTGGTCAAAGCAGCGCTGGAAGAACTCGGCGATCATTGGACGCTCGACTTCATCGCACTTGTTGAGGAATGAGAGTCGAAAAGCAATCGCTGGGTCACGGAAAATTTCAATGTTCTCCGCCCAGGAGATCACGGTACGTGGTGACATCAGTGTAGAGATATCGCCAGCCGCAAAGCTATTACGCGTCATATCTGCCACTGCGATCATGGAGCGGGCCAATTCGGAGCCGGAGTCATTCGCCATGCTTGGCACACGTGCCTGTACGATTTTGACTTCATCATCGGTGGGCAGATAGTTTAGCGTTGTGACGATGTTCCAGCGATCCATCTGCGCCTGGTTGATCATTTGAGTGCCGTGGTACAGACCGGTGCTGTTACCCAGGCCGATGGTGTTGGAGGTGGCAAACAGACGAAACTGGCTGTGCGGGTGGATCACCTCATTCTGATCGAGCAGGGTGAACTTACCATCACGTTCCAGAATACGCTGGATCACGAACATTACGTCGGGACGACCGGCATCGAACTCATCGAAGATCAGCGCGGTTGGGCGGCGTAGTGCCCAAGGCACGATGCCTTCCTGAAACTCGGTGACCTGTTTGCCATCTTTCAGCACAATCGTGTCTTTGCCCACCAGATCAAGACGGCTGATGTGGCCGTCCAGATTGATACGGACACACGGCCAGTTCAGGCGTGCAGCAACCTGTTCGATGTGGGTGGATTTGCCTGTACCGTGCAGGCCCTGAACCATCACGCGGCGGTCGCGGCTAAAGCCTGCCAGAATCGCCAGAGTGACTTCCGGGTTAAATTGGTACGCAGTATCAACTTCAGGTACATGATCATCGCGCTGGCTGAATGCCGGTACTTTCAGATCGGTATCGATTCCGAAAACATCGCGCACTGAGATCATGATATCTGGCTGATCCACCTTAATATCGGACATAGTTCTGTCATCCCGTTATATCTTATTGTTGGTTCCAGTCTATTGGATCGGGCAGGTATGCCAGTGAGCCAATTTTAGCCTTTCGTTACAGCCAGTTGGCCCTATCCAGCGGGTACGGTGTGTTGGGAATCGCTGTGCTTGCTGTAATCCCAATCGCATGTAGATCGACACGCAAGTTGAGTTGAGCAACGCGATACCCAGCATGGAGAATGTCCGGCAGCCACTGGGGTGTTGGGAATCGCTGCGCTCGTCCCATATATGGTCTCCTCCCAGTTTGCAAAGGCTCTATGCTTCGATGACGTGGCAGGTTGCTGCCATATA
>NZ_JBFGYC010000507.1:0-2898 GCF_041587635.1 Pontibacterium sp.
CAACCAGACTCGCGACGCGCCTTCGGCTCGCAACGGAATATTTGCACCGGCCAGTGTTTATTTTGAACAGTTTCGCAATGCGCTGGTGTCCACTGACGGTATCAGCCTTTACAGCAACATAAGCCGCTCATGGGGCGATCTGAATATTGAGATTTATGCCGGTGAAAGTGATCTAGGTGAGCAGGAGATGGAATATTACGTCTTTAAGCAGGCCCTACCCGGTCGATTTGATGATGCCTCGATTCAAGGTGCGCAGGTGTTGTATGAATCGTTGGGAAGTGGCGTCCGGCTCGGCTTAAGTTACAGTCGCCCAAGCCTGGACTATTTGCCGTTGGTTGGCTTTGACCCTCTTCTGGGTGGTCATGTGATTTCAGATATGCTGGTCTACTCTGGCCAGTACAACACCGAATACTGGACCTTTACGGCCGAATACTTGTTGATGATAAATAACGTCAAAGGCTTCGGGCCGGGGTTCGAAGACTTTCGTGCCAAAGGTGAAAGCTACTACGCGCAGGCGGACTATCGCTATCACCCTGATCTCACGTTTTCTGTACGTTACGGTGAGCAGATTGTGAATGACAAAGATCGCGACGGTGATAAGAAATTTGATCCTGCACATGTTGGTTTTGGTAAAAGCTGGATGCTAGGTGTGCGTTGGGACTTTGCTCCCAATTGGATTGTACGTGGCGAATACCATAATACCCACGGTACTGCGTGGTTATCCGGCACAGATAACCCGGTAGGCACAAACACAGAGCGTGATTGGGAAACCTACGCGCTGCAATTGGTTTATAGCTTCTGAGCTATGAAAGGGGAAAAATGATGCTGCAGGCTCAATTCAGTATCCGATGGAAAGCGCTTCTATTCCTCAGTATGGTGCTAATTGCCATCAGTGTATCGATGGTCTCGCTTTACACCCATACCTTGCTCCAGGAAGCCGGTCGCAATACAGAAAGGTCAGTCCTGCAACAAGACCAGGTGCTCGATTCCCTTTTAAGAGAGTTGCGTGATCAGCAGATCCAGTTAGCGCAATTGCTACCCAACTTGGCAAATGTATCAGAGTCAATACTGGAGCATAACAGCGAAGGACTTCAATCAGCATTACATCCCCACTGGCTCAATCTGGCGCTCAACCTTAATCTTAATTATCTCTACCTGTTTGACGAACAGGGTACTCAGCTTGGCGGATTGCATCACCAAGACCAAATAAATGCTCAGGAGATTGAACAGGTACGCGATATAGCCCGAATGGCCGCGGAAGATGTCGCTCCGCGATATTTTATGAGTTGCACATCTCAGTGCACTTACTACGTTGTCGAGCCGTTCATTACCAGTCGTGGAGTTCGGGGTGCTATCGTCATCGGGTGCAACATCTCAGAAATTGTGGTGTCGTTTCAACATCTGCTGGGCGTGGATTTAGGCGTTCTTATTCCCGTGTCAGACATAGCCTCTTCTACTGACGCCCGCATGATGCCGAATTGGGGGCTACATACATGGGCATTGAGTAACTTCGAGACTCAGGCGGATATGTTAAAGGCCATTCAAACGGATCTTCCTGCACCGGATGATAGCGTGTTTCAGTCTGACGAGAATGTTCACTATCGAATGCATGTATTGCTAACCGGTGGTGTTGAAACGATCAATGCTCAACCTCGTTTTATTTCCCTGCAAAACATAACTGAAAACCGTCACCTACTAGAAAGTACCATTAATAGGGGCATCACTGTCGGTGTGCTCGGATGGGTCTTGGCTGAATTACTTTTATTTATGCTGATACTGAAACCAACACGGCAACTGGCACGAATTACCCGCGCCCTACCACTGCTGGCAGGAAACGAATTTGGACAGGCTCGCAAACATATTTCGCCACGCAATCGTCGCTGGTTTGCTGATGAGTTAGACGTTCTTGAAGGCACCACGCTAAAAGTATGTGATGAGCTGGAAGCACTGAACCAAAGGGTTGCGGATCATACACGCGAGCTACATACCCAGATGATTGAGCAAACCCGGGCTCGCCAGTTTGTATCACGCCTGCTGGATACGGCGCCATTGATTATTCTGACACAGTCTCGTGATGGAGAGATCGAACTAATGAACCGCTGGGGGCGTGAAGTCATCGGCGATCCCGGCGAAATAGATGCCCCCCTGCCTGATTTTCAGTCATTACACGTGACCGATACCATGCCTGAAGCCTGGTTAGAACGATTACAGGATTTGGACAATATCGACCCACCGCGCTACCAACACGAAGCGCAGCTCAAAGACCGTGATGGTGGATTACGTTATGTCACATGGTTGCACTCACTGGTCGAAAGTGAAGCAGGAAAACCATCCATCCTTTCCGTAGGCATGGACCTGACCAAACGTGTGGAAGCCGAAAACAAACTCTCCTGGCTGGCAACCCATGACACGCTCACAGGTTTGCAAAACCGACACAGTTTCCAAAAACACCTGAGTCGTTTGTTGGAGCGCGGCAGTCGTGGCGCCCTTCTGTTTATCGATGCCGATCGTTTTAAGTACATCAACGATACAGCCGGTCACAATGTTGGTGACTCCGTATTGATCTATATCGCACAGCTGCTTGAACAACACACCCGCGATTCGGATGTTGTTGCACGCTTGGGCGGTGATGAGTTTGTTATCCTGTTACCCCGTGCGTCCGCCACAACGGCCCGCGCGGTGATGGCAAAACTGTCCACTCTACTGGATACCCAATTGCGCATGTCCAATGGATCGATCCAGCACTTCAGTTGCAGCCTGGGCGGAGCATTGTACCCGGATCACGGTACTCGAGATGAAGACCTGTTGGCCGCCGCCGATATGGCCATGTATACCGCAAAACAGCAGGGTCAAGGGAAATGGCATCTGTATGACGCGAGCCGGGCAATGATTGATCGG
>NZ_JBFGYC010000508.1:0-2897 GCF_041587635.1 Pontibacterium sp.
GTCGGTATCATTGTGGGTCACATGTATAACGATACGCCGCTGGTGATGACTGTGGCGATTAGCATTATGGGCATCCTGACACTATTGAGCTATTGGATATTTCTGCATAAAAAAGATCAGCCACAAGCGTAGCCAGCGGATCAACCGGACGCTATCCTGAGCAACATTCAGAGGGAGATATACGATGCTGATCCAACCTAATAAATCCTGTCTGCTGGTTGTAGACCTGCAGGAAAAATTGCTGCCTGCCATTCATGAAGGTGAAGCGGTTGTCGAAAATACACTCTGGCTGGCCGAGATCGCTAACCATCTGAGCGTACCGGTGCTCACATCTGAGCAGTACCCTCAAGGCTTAGGCGGGACCGCAACCTCACTGCTGGATGTACTGCCAGCTGAAGGTTTTATGGAGAAAATGGCCTTCTCCTGCATGTCGGATCCAGGCTGCAACGAAAAAATTAATGCGTTGCGCCCTAGCCAGGTCGTCGTTGTTGGCACCGAATCCCACGTCTGTGTTCTACAAACATGTTTGCAGCTGAAACAGCAGGCACGTGAAGTTTATGTGGTTGAAGACTGCGTCTCTTCTCGCAACCCCAAAGACAAAGAATTGGCACTGGAACGTATGCGACAGGCGGGGATCTATATCGTCAGCCGCGAGATGGTTGCCTTCGAATGGCTACAAACAGCCAACAACGAAAAATTCCGTTTTATCAGCAAGAACTATCTGCGTTAATACGCCGAATATCTTAGGTTGGGGCATGCTGCGCTGCTCCCAACCTGCAGATATACCGCGTCTAATCCAACCGAAACCCAATCTTCATCACTACCTGATAGTGACCCACCTTGCCATTTTCAATATGGCCACGTATCTCACTGACCTCAAACCATTCCACATGGTTGATGGTTTCCGCTGTTCGCTGAACGCCCTGCGAAATAGCATCATCAATACTGACTGAAGACGACCCGACGACCTCTACTTTCTTATATACATGATCACTCATTGGAAGCACCGCGCATTGGCTATTTAATAGTCAACATAGCTGATGGTATTGTTCGGCGCCAAAGCAAACACCGCCCAACAAAATCACTCTAACGAGCAATTCAGAATAGGCGAGGAAAATAGTCAGACTGAACAGAGCAGGAAAATAAAGGGAAAGAGCCGCAGCAACCCCGATCGGAGCTGCTGCGAACTGAAGCCGTTGTTAAACCGCTTCGGTGTTGGACAGGAAGAACCAGGTATCCAGTACAGAGTCCGGATTAAGGGATACAGAGTTAATCCCTTTCTCCATCAACCAACGTGCTAAATCAGGATGGTCAGACGGCCCCTGGCCGCAGATACCGATGTACTTGCCTTGCGCACGACATGCATCAATCGCCATCTCTAGCAGACGCTTCACCGCATCATTACGCTCGTCAAACAGATGCGCAATCACACCCGAATCCCGGTCCAGCCCCAACGTCAACTGAGTAAGATCGTTCGAGCCGATGGAGAAACCATCAAAATACTCAAGGAACTGATCCGCCAGCAACGCGTTGGATGGAATCTCACACATCATGATGACACGCAATCCATTCTCACCGCGCTTCAGACCGTTCTCCTCCAGCAATTCAACCACCTGCTTCGCTTCGCCCACGGTACGCACAAACGGCACCATGATCTCAACGTTGGTGAAGCGCATCTTATCGCGTACTTTTTTCAGCGCGCGGCATTCCAACTCAAAACAATCACGGAAGGAATCAGAGATGTAGCGGGTTGCCCCACGGAAGCCCAGCATCGGGTTTTCTTCGCTTGGCTCGTAGCGGTCACCACCGATCAGGTGCCCATACTCGTTCGACTTGAAGTCGGACATTCGTACGATCACTTTCTTCGGATAGAACGCTGCCGCTAGTGTTGAAATACCTTCCACCAGCCGCTCAACGTAGAATTCAACCGGATCTCCGTATCCCGCGATGCGACGATCGATCGTCTGACGTACATCGCGCGACTGTTCTTCATAGTTCAGCAGCGCTTTAGGGTGCACACCAATCATGCGATTGATAATGAACTCCAAACGCGCCAGACCAATACCAGAGTTCGGTAAAGACTGGAAATCAAATGCGCGATCCGGATTACCGACGTTCATCATGATATCAAACGGCAGGTTTGGCATAGATTCAACATTGTTGGTCTGATGCTCAAAGTCGAGCTTACCTTCGTAAGCACGCCCTGTATCACCTTCAGCACAAGAGACAGTGACAACCTGCCCCGGCTTCAGAATATCAGTCGCATCACCACAACCAACGATGGCTGGGATACCCAGCTCACGCGCGATAATCGCAGCGTGGCAGGTGCGACCACCACGGTTGGTCACGATGGCCGCTGATTTTTTCATCACCGGCTCCCAATCGGGATCCGTCATATCAGTGACCAGGACTTCACCCGGCTGCACCAAATGCATTTCGGTAATATCGTTCACAATGCGTACTGGTCCTGAACCAATACGGTGACCGATAGAACGACCTTCAACCAGACACTTACCAGTTTCTTTCAGTAAGTAACGTTCGATAACAGTGCTTTTATCACGGCTCTTAACGGTTTCAGGACGCGCCTGAACAATATATAAGCCACCGTCATCACCGTCTTTTGCCCACTCGATATCCATCGCGCGGCCATAATGCTGTTCAATGATCACCGCAAGGCGTGCCAATTCCTGCACATCCTCATCATTGATAGAAAATTGGTTACGCTCTTCCACCGGCACGCTTACTGTCTCGACAGCATTACCTGCACTGGCGTCGGCGGTGTAGATCATCTTGATCGCTTTCGCGCCCAAGTTACGACGCAAAATCGCCGGCGCACCCATTTTCAAGGTTGGCTTGTAGACGTAAAACTCATCCGGGTTAACCGCACCCTGTACCAC
>NZ_JBFGYC010000509.1:0-2894 GCF_041587635.1 Pontibacterium sp.
ATAAAATACATGTATTTATAATTCCCAGAGATATAGAATCTGATGAGCCTTTCTGCACAAACAATCAGCATCGTAAAATCCACTGCACCTGTCCTTGCACAACATGGCGAAGAAATTACACAGCACTTCTACCAGCAGATGTTCAAGGAAAACCCTGAACTGCTGGACATCTTTAACGCAGCGAACCAAAAGACCGGGCGTCAACAAGCAGCGCTGGCTAACGCGGTTTACGCGTATGCGGCCAACATCGACAATCTGGGTGTACTGACAGCGGCCGTGCAGCGTATTGCTCACAAACACGCCAGCTTTAATATTCTTCCCGAACACTACCCTATCGTCGGTAAACACCTGCTGGGGGCTGTCGCTCATGTACTGGGGGATGCAGTTACAGACGATGTTGTTAAGGCATGGACAGAAGCATACGGGTTGCTCGCTGATATCTTTATCGAGGTGGAAGAAGGCATCTATCGCGAAAACGAAAACAGTCAGGGCGGCTGGCGTGGAACCCGCGATTTCAAAGTTGTCGGCAAGGTACTGGAAAGTGAGCTGATCACCTCCTTCTATTTCGAACCTGCTGATGGTGGCACCGTTGCGGATTTCATTCCCGGTCAGTACATCGGAATCTACCTGCAACCGGCAGACTCTGAGAACCGGTGCATTCGTCAATACAGCCTCTCAGATGCTCCGAACGGCAAGCAATATCGCATCTCAGTAAAACGAGAAGATAACGGACAGATCTCCAACCATCTTCACGATTCCGTACAGGTTGGAGATACCCTACAGTTAAGCCCTCCGAGTGGCGATTTCTTCCTCGACACCCGCGCTGAAAGTCCTGTGGTATTGCTCAGCGGTGGCGTTGGTCAGACACCGATGCTGAGTATGCTGAATAGCCTCGTCGCGAATAACAGCCAACGTGAGATTCGCTACGTACACAGTGCCGTGAACGGCAAGGTACATGCGTTTGGTGAACACGTTTCTGAGATAGCGGCCAAGCATGACAACGTCGAACAGGTTCTGTTTTATGATCAACCGACGGATACTTGCTCCGGCCACCAGTTCTCCGGTCTGACTGACTTGAATGCTGTACGCAAGCAAATTGAGCTGCCTGACGCTCATTACTATTTCTGCGGACCGCTGGGTTACATGTCGATGATCAGTGAAACACTGAAAGGCTGGGGCGTACCCGTGGAGAACATCCACTTTGAAGTGTTTGGACCTCATAAAGAGATCTGATCACATCTTTCAGGTCTGAGAACACACCTCATCCAGGGGAGCATTCAAGGCTCCCCTTTTAGTTGGCTTACCGAACCACACCCTATCCGCAGTGGTCTCCGTCACACTGGCCATGATCCGCCAAGACCTCGAGAATCCGACATTGGTGGCTCTCCTCGTAGTGGCAGCCTTCAATCATCGTCACCAACTCCGATTCCAACGCCTGTAATCGCTGTATTTTGTCGCGAACATCTGCCAGATGATGCTGAGCAATTTTGTCTGCTTCGACATGATCACCATAACAACAGCCGTTGAGCTGCTTAAGTTTCTCAACGGTCGGAAGATCAAACCCCAGTGCACGCGCATGCCGGATAAAGCGCAGTGTCGTCAGGTGTTTGTCTGTATAACGTCGCTGATTGCCCTCAGTGCGCCCAGCAGGTGGCAGTAACCCTTTGTCTTCATACCATCGAATGGTCGTCACTTTGCAATCCGACAGCTTGGATAATTGCCCGATGGAATAATAATTCGACATTTTTTATCTGCGCCTATTGAACCTCTAGTGACTAGAGACTTTAAGCTTTCCCTATCAAATATGGAACTCATTAAGGAACAGACCGATGGCACAACATTGCTGCGGCAATACTGAATTCACCGGGTTAGATCCGGCGTACAAACGCATTCTGTGGCTCATCATCGTGATCAACGGCGCCATGTTTGGCGTCGAAATGGTGGCGGGTATTCTTGCGCAATCTCAGGCCCTTCAGGCAGATGCACTCGACTTCATCGGCGACACGCTGAGCTATGGTATTAGCCTGTGGGTGATTGGCAAAGCCGCTAGTATTCGTAGTAACGCTGCACTGTTTAAAGGCTTCACGCTGACAGTAATGTCGCTCTGGGTGGTCGGCAGTACAATCTATCGCATCTTCGTCATCAACAGCCCTGAACCATTCACAATGGGCGCAATTGCGGTTGTAGCATTCGCAGCCAATCTGATCAGCGTGCTTCTGTTGATGCGTTATAAAGATGGCGACGCCAATGTCCGATCCGTCTGGCTTTGCAGCCGCAACGACGCCATCGGTAATCTGATTGTATTAGTCGCCGCGTCGGGTGTTTGGTACTCAAATAGTGCATGGCCTGACCTGGTTGTCGCGGGCATTATGGCGGGTCTGTTCCTCTCATCGGCATGGCAGATCACCACACAGGCCCTTCGCGAGAAACGGAATAGTGGAGATGCAGAAACACACTGCTCCTCGTCGTAATCTAACCAAAGAGGGTACCCTCGGGATCGCGTCATCGGGGTGCAGATAGCAGGTGAGTTTCGCCCTGCTTTAGGTTTCAGATCTCACTGCCTTCTGATGTCGAAAATATACAATACGGGCCTCGTTCCCACCATTAAAGTGATGACCAGTTAACCTTAATGGAGAGACTCCCCGATGACTGAACGCATCAACTACGCTCAATACGCGCCTGAAGCAATGGAAACCATGTACAACCTGGAACGCTACATCGCACGATGCTACCGGGAACGCGATAGTTTTGAAAAGCCCCTGCTAGATCTGATAAAACTTCGTGTTTCACAGATAAACGGCTGTGCCTTCTGTATCGACATGCATACCAAAGAAGCGCGTGCAGCAGGTGAAACAGAACAGCGCCTATACGGACTAAACGCCTGGCGCGAGACC
>NZ_JBFGYC010000510.1:0-2893 GCF_041587635.1 Pontibacterium sp.
CGGTATTGTTTCCGGTCTTGCACTGATTGTCTCTGCCATTATATTGGGTGGCAGCGCAGATGTTTTCGTAAACGTACCAGGTCTCATGATTGTGGCGGGTGGTACGATCGCCGCAACTTTCCTCACGGTTTCGTTCAAAGACGTACTCAAGGCATTTAGAGCCGCGTATATCGTCTTTTCCAGTGATAAAACAAACGCCCAGAAGATGATTCAGACGATGCTGGAGCTGAGCCGTATCAGCCACCGTCATGGTTTGGTGAAATTGGGGGACGTTAAAACCAGTTCCAACGTTCTGAAGCGAGCGTGTAATCTGCTGGCAGAGGCGGCATCTGAGCAAGTCATCAGAAATACGCTACAGAACGAAATCGATTCCCTGATCATGCGGCATCATACGGTTCAGGATACCTTCAAAAAGATGGCGGCCTATGCGCCAGCATTCGGCATGCTGGGCACTCTGATTGGTCTGATCCAGATGTTGAGCGAACTGGATAACCCCGAGACCATCGGTCCTTCTATGGCTGTTGCGCTTCTGACGACCTTCTATGGCTCTTTGCTTTCCACTATGGTGTTTCTGCCGATTGCCGGAAAGCTGCGCGCCCGTACCTTAGCTGAAGTGGCCAACCTAGAGATTATCCGCGAAGGCTGTATCGGCATCCTCACCAACGACCACTATATGCATGTCTATGAACAGCTGGCTTCCTATCTGCCTGAAGCCGAGCGTAAACCCGTTCGTATTGGGGGGAATAAATCAGCGTCAGGTGGCAAGGCGGCTCCAGCAGGCGCTGAAGCAAAAGGCAAGGCGAAGTGAGAACTAAGCACCAGTTCCCGGACGAGGGCAGCGAATCAGGCTGGTTGATGACGTATGCGGACTTGATGACACTGCTGTTGGTGTTTTTTGTGCTGCTGTTTTCCATTTCGAGTGTTGAGAAAGACAAATTTGAACTGGTGGTGAACGCCTTGCAGGTTGAGTTTCAAGGGGAGCTCTCTGCAAACAGTCTTGTCGATCTTTCGGTGATTGCACCAGTGACCACCGATATCCCTCAGCCACTGAAGGTCGATGTGACTGAAACCTCGATTAAAACGTCTGACGCGGCTGATGGGGATCAAGGCGGTGATAAATCTTCCCCCAACTTGACCACGGCACCGGTAGCACAAACGGACCTTCAGGATTGGGAGCTCATGGTGCGTGACCTTCAGGAGGCCGTAGATAACCAAAACCTGGAGGAGCATGCGACGGTCAGTATGCCAAAGGATGGTGTGGTCAAGATTGTAGTGGATGGATCAGTGTTCTTCGAGGTTGGATCGGCACGCTTAAACAAGCGTATCAACCCATTTGTAAATGTTTTGTTGGATACCATGTATCAGCACGGTCATTACAAAATGAATATTCAGGGTCATACGGATGATACGCCCATTGATACTGATCAGTTTCCCTCGAACTGGGAATTATCCGCTGTACGTGCAACCACTGTTTTGCGCTACCTGGTTCGCGGCGGTGTTCAGCCAGAGCGTCTCTCGGCAACCGGATACGGTGATTCTGTGCCGTTAGCGCCTAACAGTAGTTACGTTAACCGCGCGCGAAATAGACGAATAGAGTTTGTACTAGAGAAGAACGATGATTGAATTTCAGTATGAATATGAGAGCGGTCGTCGGGCCTACCGCCACGATGTCGTAGAAGATGACGGTTTTCGTCTGACGGTTGCCGGTCACGTGTGTGAGGCGGTTAATCTCTCGGAAAACGGCGTAGCTTATCGTGCGACGGGGCCTATGGTTGAAGATCTTCAGCCAGCGGAGCTGGAGTTCAGCTTGGACGGCGTACCCATTAGCGTGTGTTGCAATTTACAGTGTGTTCGCGCAGACGGAGGTATCCATTGCTGTACGTTCACAGCGATGTCCGACCGTCAGCATTTGATGTTGTCACGCTTTATTATGCAGTGTCAGAAAGCCTATATCCGTCGTGAGCGCGGTGTGCGTTAGCGGCGTTAGTATCCACTCTTAAGTCCTATGCCCATTCGCATTTCTGACACATTAATGCATAATGGTTGGATGAAACGTCGCCAATCAAAATCAGAACTGCGTGCCGAACTTGAAAAACAGGTTCAGTCTTATATCGACAAAGGTGGAGAGATCCAGCAGGTTGATATGGGAGAGAGCGGGCTGGAAGATGGGAAGTATGATCCCCGTCGTTTTGGCTTTGAAGCTGGTTCACAAGCCCGTACACCGCTAAACGGTTTATTGGCGACGATTGATTCCCGTCGTAAAAGTAAGCCTGAGCCAGCACTGCCAAAGGTTAACAAGCGCCTGCGTAAGAAAGTGATCTATGATGACTTTGGTGAGCCCCTGCGTTGGGTATGGGTTGAAGAATAGCCAACCCACACCCGTCTGACTTAAGCGCCTAATACGCCCGCAATCAGGCCGATCACACCACCAAATACACCGCCCCATACAACCAGCCAGCCAAGATGTTCGCGAATCATACGTTGGATAATCTCTTTCACTAGCTCCGGTGTTAGTTCGTCCAGACGCTGCTCTACAACCTGTTCTACTTTCTGGCTCATCTCAGCCATAACCGACGGTTGTTCCAGCTCCTCTTTCAGCAGTGCGATAAACTCTTCCTGCTGGGTAATCTCCTCGATAGAGCCTTTTACCTTGTCTACAAACGGTATGCGTAATGGCTCGATGACCGCCACACCGCCCACCATGCTGAGCATCGAACCCAGTGATGAACTCTCAATTACCTCGATCAGGTTGTCGAATACCGGATTGAAATCGACCTGTTCAATCACCGGAGCCAGATGCAGGTTTGGCTGAGCGCCGTTCTCTGACCCGAGGAAGCGTTCGATATTCTCCTCAGTAAAGAACTGCTCCATCATCAGCGTTTTGATACCCAGC
>NZ_JBFGYC010000511.1:0-2892 GCF_041587635.1 Pontibacterium sp.
CGTTGTCGCGCAAGGCGTGAATATCAATATTCACTGCAAAAACGGCATCAAGCCCCTGCGTATTCTGGGTCGAGAGGCAGAGATACGGGGTAATCGCATCACAACGCGCATGAATCAGCTCTATAGTGAACAGGAAAAATTTATTATTTTGGAAGTTGAGGTCCCTGCCCATAGCGTGGCCAACAATCTGGAAGTCGCCGAGATCGATGTAAGCTATACCAACCTGTACAGCCAACAAGCTCAATCCCTGCGAAATCGGGTTCTTGCAAGTTTCAGCCGATCTGACAAGCAGATTAAGGAAGCGGTAGATGTTAAAACCTACGAAGCGGCTGCAGAACAGGTCGCAAATGAGGAAAGCCGCAAAGCGATCCAACTACGTGACCAGGGGGATATCGAAGGTGCACGATCTGTCCTTGAGAGCAACGCGACCTATCTTGATACGCTAGGCCAGAGTCTGTCATCACCTAAACTGCTTGAACAGAAAGCCGAAGCACTACAGGATGCTGAAGAGTTAGAAAACGATCAGGACTGGAACAAAAAACGTAAAGAGCTGAAAGAACGTCAGTACAAACGCGCCACACAACAGAGCTACTGATCTAACCACCATCAGGGACAGAGATTATTTTGAACACCAAAACACCGATCCTGCTAGCTTGCCTGATTATCGTGCCTGTTGTGCTGCTGGCATGGTTCGGTGTTCGCCTGCAACACAACCAGCAACAGCTGGTAACACTGCAACTTGGTTCACTGATTGAAGCCCAGCTCTCCGATGTTGACCAACAACTAATCGATCACTTCTCTCGCCTGCAAACAGCACTGGATGCAGAACTCGACACACTTATTCAAGACAACAACGGTGCTTACAGCACACCCACGCTTAATACACTTATTGCACGTAGCCCGCAGATCTCGCATATTTTTGTGCTGAACCCCTCCGGTGAACGCGAATACCCATCACCCTCCGGTGACCTCACGCAGAGCGAACAGCGTTTCCTGCGTAAAACGGAAAACCTGCTCAACAACCCCGCCCTTTTTGTAGATACACCTGAGGATATTCGTGTTGAACCGGTGATCAGCGCCACTCAAAACGCACCCGCACAGTATTTACGAAGTGAACCGATTCCCGCCCAGAAACGGCAACAACCACTTGAAATTACAGCACGCTCCAGCAGCTCCGTCGTTTATGATGGACGTGTCGCCAGCGATGAAGTCGCATCGGATCTGTTTATTGCTGAATCCGAATCATCGACACAGAACAGCCCCCCTGCCATGGCACCGGAAGACCCGATAACCGCATCGGGCTGGATAGCATGGTATGCCGATACCGAGCTACAACACATCTATTGGCGTCGAAGCGCACAAGACGTGGTTATTGGCTTCGCTCTCAACAGCGCACGCCTCACATCCGATTTGATCGCGGCACTGCCCGCGAGCCAGCAGGCTGAGTTGGGTAACGATCCATTACGCAACGCAGAGATTCGCTTGATCAACAGCCGTGGCGAACAGATATACGCGTGGGGGCAGCTAGATGACGTCATCCGTGATGCCATAGCTAAACCCCAGAAAGTATTGCCTCTGAGTCATCCACTCGGAAGCTGGCGTCTGGAATATGTAGCGCCAAAACTTTCAGCCACCGACGGCAGCTGGATTGGTATCGGATTACTAACACTAACAACACTGCTCGGCCTCTCCCTTATTGCCTGGCTGGTATACCGAGAACATCAGCGTGATATGCGCATGGCGCAGCAGCGGGTGAATTTCGTTAATCAGGTCTCCCACGAACTTAAAACACCACTAACGAACGTGCGCATGTATGCCGAGATGCTGGAACATAACCTGCCGGACGAGCCCGAATCGGACCGGGCGCAACGTTACGTCAGCGTTATCAGCAATGAAAGCCTCCGTCTGTCCCGCCTGATTGATAACGTGCTGAGCTTTTCTCGCGTTGGGCGCGGCACTTATAAAATCAATCCAACACCCGGTTTAATTTCAGAGTGCATCAATACTGTCATTGAGAATTTTATACCGGTCCTCTCACAGCGCGGCTTGTCTGTTCGCTACGACATACAAGACGATCCGCGAGTGGACTTTGACTGTGGCGCGTTGGAACAAATTCTTAACAACTTGCTGAGCAATTGCGAGAAATACGCCGCCAATAGCGGCGAGATCGCCATCACCAGTTGGGTGGATGGGCATGTCAGCTGCATCCGGTTAAGTGACAATGGTCCCGGCATCAGCAAGGCGGACCACACTCAGGTATTTTCGCCCTTCTATCGCTGCAGTAATCAGCTGACTGATGGTGTAACCGGTACGGGGATTGGGTTGGGTTTAGCCCGCGAACTTGCGCGCAGTCACGGAGGCGACCTGATACTCGAAACCAGCACCACAGGCGCGAGTTTCCTGATCTCACTGAACATCGACTCGTCTGCCTCAAAGCACCCATCTGGAGACACGCAATGAATGTCCTGATCGCCGAAGACGATATGAATATTCGCCTGGGCCTGAAAGACCTGCTGGAAGCCGAAGGCTATCACTGTACCGAAGCGGAAGACGGCGAAGCTGCATTGGCGCAATATCACGCTATTAAACCTGACCTGATCTTGCTGGATATCATGATGCCCAAGATGGACGGCATCGAGGTCTGCCAGCATCTCAAGGGGGATACCTCCCTCTCCTTCATGCCGATCATCATGGTCACTGCCAAAGCGGATACCAAGGACGTGGTCGCCGGCCTGGACGCGGGCGCCGACGAATACCTGACCAAGCCCGTGGACCAGACGGCGCTGGTGGCCAGAGTCAAGTCCATGCTGCGCATCAAGGCGCTGCACGATACGGTGCAGGAGCAGGCGAAACAGCTCGCTGAGTGGAGTCGGACTCTCGAGCAACGCGTGC
>NZ_JBFGYC010000512.1:0-2886 GCF_041587635.1 Pontibacterium sp.
AGCTGACAGGTACTGAGCTTGGGGAGAGAGCTGGCATTCCCGGTAATGGCACTGGCAAGGCTCAGAATGTGAATCTTGCGCTGTGGGATCTTGGCTACCTTAAGAGCGTTCAGAACGGTAAATCTAAAGGGTGGGAGATTTCCGAGAAGGGATTGTCTTCTGGGCATGTTCAATACGACAACATGGCAAAGGAGAGCGGTAAGCGCTCCTCTATGCAGGTAATCGTTTACCAAGAGGCTTTGGTTGATGTACTTAAAGAGGCTGGCGCAGCAGATTTTGACTTCAAGGTGCTGAAGAGAAAGCGCAATGAACTGAAGGCCGCATAAAAATTAGAGGGGCTAAGCGACTGGTCCTCGCAAAGCCCCAGAGTGTGACATCAAATTCGAAAAGGAAATCACGTTATGAATTCTATCGCTGTTAACCAAGAAAACAAAAGCTTAATTACTATCTACTCCCGCATTTTCTCTGGCAAGCCAGCAGAGGCCGTTAATGCACGAGAGCTTCACCGATTTCTTGAGGTGGGGCGTGACTTCTCCAACTGGGTTAAGGCCCGCATTAGTAAGTACGGTTTTGTAGAGAAGCAGGACTATATTTTGATTCGCCAAAACGGGCGAACCAATGGAAAGGGCGGGGATAGGCGCTCGATTGAATACTTCGTAACGGTCGGGGTAGCCAAAGAGTTGGCTATGGTGGAGAACAATGAAAAAGGCCGGCAGGCCCGGCTCTACTTCATCGAGTGTGAGCGCCGCTTGATTGAGAAGCTTCAGCAGGAAACGAAGCAATCAACTATACCATCTTCACAGGGCGTGCTTGGCGGTCGATTTGTAGTAGAAATCCACAACGGCCAATTTGGACCAATGATCCCGGTGGACAGTGACAGCGTTGTTATCCCGTTCTCCAAGATCGCGGACCTGATCAGGGAGCGGGTATTTGTTGAGCCAGAAGAGCTGGTCATGATCGGTCAGGCCTGTATGGACCGCTTGTCTAAAAAGGCCTTAGCCAGGCGTAATTGATCCGTTAGGCTCACTGGCAAGCCGAATCCCTTGGCTTAATGCAAACAAGGTCAGGCGTGAGGCTGCAGAAATCTCCGGTAGCCTTGGGTTGCAAGATCTTAAAGTTCAAGTGGTACCGGATGAAACGCTTCTGCCGCTCGGGCTTCAAAAACAGATAAGGCTACAGAAGGCGCACGGCCAGATTGTGGCCGCCTTACATGATGAAAGCATCTACGTAGTCGCCAATCGCGTGAAGGGGTTCAGGCATTTAAAGACGATACTCAGGCACGAAATGTGTCACTGGGGTGGCCGCAAACTCTTTGGGAAGTATCGAAAAATGGCTTACCGAAAACTTCTACGGTCCATGGGTGGGTATTCCGGCTTAAAACAGTACTGCAAGGGGATGGGCTTAGATCAGGATATGGCTCCATATTTCCAAACCTTGGCTAAAGCCGAAGACATCCCTTTTCAGGATCAAGGGCACTACATCACCGATGAGTTTTTGGCTGTCCTCAATTCAAAGCCTGATCTGTACTCGAAGGCTGTTTATGAAGGGCCAAATATCCTAATTAGACTTTACTCCTGTCTTCCAGAAGCACTAAAGATGACCATATGCGAGGTTACGGGATGGGCTCGTGATCAAGCTAGAAAGCGAAGCTGGCGAGATTTTGAGGAAGTATCCAGTTCTGACCTAGCCTACATTCTTCGACAGATAAATCGTTCTGCGCAAGGGGGTTCTGATTCTTCTGCGCCCCACTTAATGAAGGTCGAAGCTGACGATGAAGTTACTCTTTTCTTTTCTGAGCTGGCTGAGCTTTTTGAGGCTTAGCCGGCACTTTCTCTGCTGTGCTTTCCAGTAGCTGGGTAAAAGCCTCTTGCACCTCTATCGGCAGAACCGAGAAAGCAGTTAAAGCACGAAGTTCCAGATCGGTCAGTTCCCTTTCCGCTTGTTTGCAGCGCTTCAGGTATTGCTCCTGAGTCTCGTCCTTTGCTCTTCCCATGCTGCTGATGCCTATCAGTTATGCGGTTTCGTGCAGAATAGCATTCTTCAGTTTTCGGGTGGAAATTTATAGCATTCTTTTGGCCTGTATATACTACAGGGGCTATATTTGTATATACTGGCTATGTGAAAGCAAGGAGCGTTCGTCAGTGGGCATAGAAATATCACCGAAAATCAGACAGAAGCTAACGCAGAGACATGGTGTTTCACAAGGTGAGATTGAAGAGTGCTTTTCCAACGTAGAGAAAGGCTTTCTCATTGATGACAGAGAAGAGCACGCAACCGATCCTTGCACTCAGTGGTTCGTATCAGAAACAGACCATGGGCGACGCCTAAAAGTAATGTTTGTGCACTACCCTGAGACTGGAAGTATCGTAATAAAGTCAGCGTACGAAGCGACAGATCAGGTCGCTAATATCTATAACAGATACGCATGATGGCTGTCATAAACACCCGTAACCAATAGTGAGTTAGACTATGAAAAAAATCAAAGGCACAGCAGAAGCCTGGGAGTCTGGCGAACTTGGCTGTTCTGAAGAGCATGTAGTCAAGTCAGATATCAACATCGGTGCTCTAGATGAAGCTCTGGAGCTGAAACTGATCTCTATTCGCATGCAAACAACGCTGATTGATGACCTGAAAGATGTCGCAAAAATGCGCGGTCTAGGTTATCAGCCACTCATTAAGCAAGTGCTGCGTCGCTTTGTGGATGCCGAGAAGAAGCAGCTTCTAAAAGAAGCCGCTGCTCGGGCTGAAATGATGGACCAGCCAGACCGTGAAGAGCCAGCCGAATCCCCAAAGGCTCAGTGCGCGTAACTTCACAGAATACCAATGATTAAAGGCTCCTTCGGGGGCCTTTTTTAATGCGCCCAAATTTGGACTCATCTAATTCTC
>NZ_JBFGYC010000513.1:0-2885 GCF_041587635.1 Pontibacterium sp.
ACCGACAGCAATGCACCGCTGTCTTTGTATTTCCATATCCCTTTCTGCGCACACGTTTGCTACTACTGCGCCTGCAACAAAGTGATTACTCGCAACCGCAAGAAAGCCCAGCCATATCTGGATACAGTGTATAAAGAGATGGCTCAGGTATCTGAGTGGTACAGCAACGATCGCATCGTAAATCAGCTGCACTGGGGCGGTGGTACACCGACATTCATCAGCGACGACCAGATGTCCGAGCTAATGAGCCACACCCGCAAGCATTTCAACCTGCGCGACGATGACAAGGGCGATTACTCCATCGAGATTGACCCTCGCGAAGCGAATCCAGATACGATTAAAGTCCTGCGAGACATAGGCTTCAACCGCATTAGCCTAGGTGTACAGGATGTACACGAAGAAGTGCAGAAGGCCGTCAACCGCGTACAGCCGACGGAACAGACACAGTCTGTGCTCGATACAGCCCGTAGCCACGGCTTTAAGTCTATCAATATGGATCTGATCTACGGCCTGCCTCATCAGACCGAAGACAGCTTCAAGGAAACACTGGATACCGTCATCGACATGGATCCAGACCGTTTGTCCATCTTTAACTATGCCCATATGCCTGATCGCTTCCGTTCTCAAAAGCATATTGATGCGGCGACCCTGCCAAGCCCTGAAACTAAGCTGGCTATTCTGGAAAACACCATTAACCGGTTGCTCGACGCAGGCTACGCTTACATTGGCATGGATCACTTTGCCAAGCCGGATGATGAGCTTGCACTGGCACAGCAGAATGGTCAGTTGCACCGCAACTTCCAGGGATATACAACCCATGCTGACTGCGACTTGGTTGCAATGGGTGTCTCTTCGATCAGCCAGATTGGCCGTGTGTACTACCAGAATGAACATGATATTGCCGGATACAGCAAAGCCGTAGAAGCCAATAACTTTGCGGTTAAGCGCGGCGTTGTCATGAACGATGACGACATCGTGCGTAGTGAAGTGATCAAGCAGTTGATCTGCCACTTCGCTCTGGATACTGCAATGATAGAAAAACGCTTCGCGATTAACTTTGCCGATTACTTTGCCGCAGAGCAGCCAGAACTGGCATCGTTCGCACAAGATGGCCTTATTCAGGTGAATAACGGTGTGATCACCGTGACACCTGCCGGGCGTTTGCTGATTCGTCGTATCTGCATGGCATTTGATGCTTATATCCCAAAACAGCAAAAAACCAACGGCTTTTCCCGGATTATCTAAAGGGATAATCGTGGGCAGAGCTTCACCGCTCTGCCCAAATGATGGATAATGACGCCGAGTAGCCTCTCAATAGTAACTAATTTAGCAGGGCCTGATTATGGGTGAAATAAAGGTGACAGAAGGGAAACTGCGCAGCCTCCAACAGGTGCATTGCCAGACCTGCAGTCTGAGTTCTCTATGCCTGCCGGTGTCGCTGGACATGACCGAAATGGAACGTCTCGATAACATTATCGAGAAAAGCCGTCCCTTGAAAAAGGGAGAGCACCTGTTCCATCAGGGTGAGCCCTTCACATCCGTCTATGCACTTCGTGCCGGGACCATTAAAGCCTACACCATAACCAATGAAGGTGAAGAGCAGATTACAGGCTTCTTCTTCCCGGGTGAATTGGTGGGTTTAGGTGGTTTCGACGAAAATCGTTACCCTGTTTCCGCGAAAATTCTGGAAACAACAACAGTATGTGAAATACCGTTTGAACGTCTGGATGATCTATCCGGACAGATGCCAGAACTGCGTCGTCAAATTCTGCGCACAATGAGCAAAGAGATTCGCGACGAACAGCAGATGATGTTACTGCTGTCGAAGAAAAACGCTGAACAGCGCGTTGCCACCTTCCTTGTGAAACTATCCCTGCGCTTTAAAGCGCGTGGTTACTCCGCAAGCGCGTTCCGTCTATCCATGTCTCGTAACGAGATTGGCAACTATCTCGGACTGGCAGTAGAAACGGTCAGCCGTATCTTTACCCGTTTCCAGAAGAGTGAACTGATTCGCGTCGACGGCAAAGAAGTAGAGTTGCTCGATCTGGATGAGCTGTACTCCCTTTCTGGCGAATGCCCTTCTCCGGCTGAGTCAGGCAATTGCAGCGAAGAACCTGACGCTGCATCCTAAACCTCACAGGCAAAAAAATGCGTCCTTTGCCAATAACAAAGGACGCCAGCCAGTTGCACAATGAAGTAGCCATCTCAGTGTGTAACCCAACAACTTCATTAAACCTGTGATCTATTTTCAAAACATTGAGCCATATCAAGCTGTATCCATTCCAGGAGTAAACGATGTCTTACGATGAATGTTATATAAAGTCAGTCATGCGCACGATTCCAGACTGGCCAGAACCCGGCATCCAGTTTCGCGACATCACCCCTCTGTTCAAAGATCCAAAAGCACTGCGCATGATTGCTGACTCTTTTATTCAGCGATATATCGACAGCGAGATCACCCACATTGCATCGATTGATGCGCGTGGTTTTCTGATCGCGTCGATTGTTGCTTATCAGCTGAACATTCCATTAGTGCTGGTTCGCAAGAAAGGCAAACTGCCCGGCGAGACCGTATATGAAGAGTACAAACTTGAATACGGTACAGCCTCTGTCGAAATGCAGATTGATGCCGTAACAGACGGCGATAAAGTTCTGGTATTTGATGATCTGATCGCAACCGGCGGCACCGTCCTGGCCGCTTGCAGCCTGATCAAGCAGCTTGGTGGCGAAGTGATCGAAGCCGCGGCACTGATTGATCTGCCTGATTTGCAGGGCTCAGCACGCATTCAAGATGCGGGTGTACCCGTGCACGCGTTGATGGCCTACGAAGGCCTCTAAAACGCGAAACATCCCCTCCGGGTTACGCCTGTAGCCCGGATCTCAAC
>NZ_JBFGYC010000514.1:0-2883 GCF_041587635.1 Pontibacterium sp.
AAAATAATCAACAGACGGCTCGTTTGATCAAGAAAGCTAATCATCTGAATTCCATCGGATCTGTACGCTAAATTTGTTTAAACCACGGTGGAAGTATAGTCGGACTAAAGTGGGATGCGCGAAATAGGTGGGGTGTTGCTAGAGGAATAAAAAATCCCCGTAAGGGTGACCTTACGAGGAAATATAGTCTCCAAGTCAGTGACTAACTTTGGAATAGAAAGCAATCAACAGCCTGTAGTGACACAGCCTGAATTTCAGTATAGCCAGTGACTCTTTATATATCAATTGGCTATTTGTATATAACTAAAATAAGCATTAGCTATCGAAGAAATCGTAATCCATTGCATCTTTTGGTGGCTGCAAGTAATTACCCTGCACGAAGTCCACACCTGCTTTCCAGAGGGTGCCCATCACACGTGTGCCTTCAACCAGAGGCGCAATCGTCACTTTCTTCTGCACTTTTAAGGTGTGCAGCAGTTTGAGAACATCTTTGCTGTCTGCGCCCGCTTCGTTCAGTTCCTGAATGTAGCTACCATCCAGTTTTACATAGTCGGGATTAACCTGTTTCAGTACCAGCTCGGAGTTGATAGAGCTGCCGAAATGTTTGATACAGATTTGGCAATGAAGCTTCCGCAATGTATCGGCAAAGAACTTGGCGTGCTTCAAGTAGGAAGACGCATCGGTTTCGCTGATCTGGAATACCAGGTAGTTGGCAGGTAAACCAGCCTTACGCAGCAGCTCAGACAGCCACAGCAGCGTTTTTCTATCCCGCAGGGTACGGCTGGACAGATTGATAAAGACGCGGTTGCGCTGCTTGCGACGGAACTCACGCTGCATGTTCAGCATGGTCTCTTTGATAACCCAGCGATCCACCTTGATACTGATGTCCGCCTGATCCAGCGTGTCGAGGAAGTTATTCGGAGAGATCTCTTCGCCTTTCTCGCCGATCAACCGGAGGAAGGTTTCGTAGTGGTGATCAGTAATTTCCTGGCTGTTCAGTGCCACGATTGGCTGGAACAGCAGTTTCATGTTTTTCTGCTGAATAGCATCTTCCAGCATAAAGACCTGATCCGCGGATTCATCGGTATTGCTCTCGACCGATTCATATAGCTTGACGCCATTGCCGCGTTGATTGTCTGCGCGGATACTATCTGCTGCTCCGCGTGCACGTTCCAGAATAACTTTACGGGTCGGTGTGTTATCACTGATGGTGGTTACACCAATGGAGCAGGTCGTCTGAATCGTTGTGCTGCTGGATTCGGATATATTGCCTGAAATGGCTTTGCACAGCTTGGTCGCCAGCGTCGTTGCTTTGTCCGGATTTGGGTCGTGATAGATGACTGCAAAGCTGTCTTCTTCTGGGCGGGCGAGCAGGTGTGCTTTATTAACGTGTTTCTTCAGCAACGTAGAGATGTCACGAACCACTTGGTCGCAGCCTTCTATGCCGATGTCAGAGCGAATCTCAAGGTAGTTATCCAGGCTGATATACAGCAGATTGCAGTCGGCACCACCTTCCATCGCCCGCTGCAGTGTTTCGTCCAGCTCGTTATTGAAGTAATCCAGATTATACAGGCCGGATACCAGATCCAGTTTGTCCTGTAGTACCTGCTCTTCTTCTTTGCGTTCGGCACTTAGGGTAATTTGAATGCATGCGCTGTTGTTATAACGCGCGGGGCGCAATGCGAGATTGGTATCGAATTCAGTTTCATCTGCGCGTACAGCGGTTAGCTGTAAGCTCGCGTTGCGCAGGTTTTCCTGTTGCATCATCTGAAGCTGCTCTTGCAGCTCCTCTTTATGGCTCTGGCTAAAGCAGAGAGAGAGGGATGTGCCAAGCAGTGTTTCGGGGGATTCGAAACCCAGTAACGTGGCCATGCTCTGGTTAGCGAACAGGATGGTATCACCATCGCAGCAAGCGATTGCGTGGGTAGAGCTTTCTAGTAGGGATTCGTACTGTTTTTCCGCATCGGAAAGCGATGATTCTGTCTGGCGTAGCTTACGGCGGCTTTCCAGGTGTTCGAGCTCGCGACGAATCGCCAGCATCAGCAGTTCTTTTTCTTCCAGCGGTACGACGGCCTGAATGTTGTTCTTTAGCCCTTGTAGCAGATAGTGGCTGTCAGAGTTGGGTACCAGCTGAATAAGGGGGATATCTTTATCAAGGCGACGCAGATGATGCATCGCATTCTTGCCACTGAAAGCGCTCTGGTTGGTGGTAAACAGAATAACGTCCCAGGAGCGCTCGCTTAGCGCATCCAGGAATTCCTGTTCAGTTGATACCAGATGTCCGCGAGGAGCCAGCCGAGAGGCACGCAAAAGCCGAATGATCGGGTCTGTCTCTTCTGCAGACATTCCCAGAAACATTAGCTGTACGTTCTTTCTCAATCTCTGACGCCGCCGTGTCGAGAGCTGGTCTAAGACCGCTTTGGTTGCAAATGAAGGTGATTGGGTCATGCGCTATCCCCGGGCGCTGGCTTTCAGTCCTTGTTTAGGAGGTCAAGTCTAAAGGGTTTGTAAATGAAAGTCAGGACATATTTTGATCAGTCTTTGATATAAGACAAACTTTAACTGAGGGGAAAAACTTAGGCGTTTTTTACTAGAATAAATAGGAGAGTGGCTGGGGTAGGAGGATTCGAACCTCCGCATGCAGGAATCAGAATCCTGTGCCTTACCGCTTGGCGATACCCCAACAATGTAGTGCAAACACGAATGTCTTTGCTGGTTCTCGTTGCAGAACCTGATTTATCGTCTATTCAGACAGGCTAACTAAACAAGGTTAGTTAAAAGCATTTCAACCGGTGATCAGAGGAAATGGTGGCAATAGCGGGACTCGAACCTGCGACCCTCGCATTATGAATGCGATGCTCTAACCAACTGAGCTATATTGCC
>NZ_JBFGYC010000515.1:0-2880 GCF_041587635.1 Pontibacterium sp.
CGGGCCAAAATTGCGCCAGTGTTGTCGCTGAGATACCCGCATTATTGGCGGTTACAAAAGGAAAGGTCTCGTGATAACGGGAGTAGTAAATACCAACCTCTGTATCGTCTCCCAGCATCGTGCGAGCGGAGATACCCCACTGCCCCTGATCATCGGCTTCCTGATTAGCGTCGCGAATAGGAATACCTAACAGAGGATCTGTTTCATCTCCCCCGCGAAAGAAGGCATCATCACCGTAGAACGTGCCACGCGGCGGAAATTCAGCACGGCGCCAGTCGGTTTGTACGTATGCTTCAATGGACGACAGATCACCCACCCCCATCTGAAGATAGATACTTTCAACTCCAATATATGCCTCTTTTAGTTCAGAACCGGGAGTCACCAGCTTATTGATATTCAAAGGAACTTGGGTGGAGACACCATCAAGGAAAAATAGACCTTCCCCCCAATTAATGACCTGCTTGCCCGCACGCACTTCAAGCGGGGTTTCGCCCACATCAAACGTGCCGTAAATATAAGCGTCTAACACGTCAAACGCATTGCCGGCATAATTCTCAGCACCCTCCGACCAAGGCGCGGAACTACCCGCCAGATTCACAGTGTCCCCATCCATAATCTCGGTATCGTATTGGTACGCGAAGGAAGTCACTAAACCATAGTTTCGCCAATCCAGGCTCAGTTCAGCATTCACTTTAAACACATTGGAGATCAGATCGCCTGCATCCGGCACACGCGCATCCGATAGATAGTTAGGTGTTGTAGCAGTGCCTGTTAGATTATTCGCAGGATCCAAAGCAGAGCTATCAGCATCTTGCGCACGAATGGATGCAGCGTATCCCAGCGTCATATCAAGACTACCCGCCAGCTCGCTTTCATCACTAAATTCCAGTTGGAAAGCCTGAACTGGCCCCCCCATTACCAGACAACCAACTGCCGCTAGCAAAGGCAGACGGTTTCTTTTCTCTGCAGAGTTTTGTACCGATTTCATTTTTTGTTCCCCTGTATGGACCCAAACAGCCCAAGCAAAAACGATCAGTAATCAACCATTAGTTTATTTATAGACCGTATTTACCAAAGAAACTCAATGTGCGAATAAACAACGACACACAAAGGAGGGGGATGTGGCGCACCTTTTCTGGACCAATTAAGTAGATGCCACACCCGCTGTTTGATGCCGAACAGGGGCGTGCTAAGCGCAGCGTAAGCAAATAGCGCCAGAACTGACGCTATTCACCCAGAAACTCAAACTCGGAAAGTCGCCACCATCCCCTTCAAATGCTCGGTCTGTTGCGCCATCTCCCGACACGCGACAACTGTACCTTTGGCACCTTCTGCAGTCTGATTACCGACATGACTGATCGATTGCACGTTGCGCTCTATTTCGTTGGCGACCATGGTCTGCTCTTCGCCCGCAGACGCAATCTGAGAATTAAACTCCACAATCCGCGAGATCGCCTCTGAAATATGCTCCAGCGTGCGACCCACTTCTGAGGAATTGGTCACGGTTTGTCCGACTTTATCGTGACTGACCGCCATGGCCCGTACCGCATCGTTCACCCCCGCCTGTAGACGCGTGATCATCTGCTCAATTTCGGCTGTTGATTCCTGAGTACGTTTTGCCAACGTACGAACTTCATCGGCCACAACAGCAAAGCCCCTACCCTGTTCGCCTGCCCGAGCAGCCTCGATCGCAGCATTCAGGGCCAGCAGATTAGTTTGCTCGGCGACACCCTTAATCACATCCAGCACCTGCGTGATACTTTCGCTGTCTTTAACCAACTGATGGATGACGTTCATCGCAGCGTCAATATCCAGCGACAACTGGTCGATATCCGCCAGGGTATTCTTGACCAGGCTCTGCCCTTGTATCGCCTGTTTATCAACTTCGCCAGACTCATGCGAGGCGATCAGTGTTTTGTCCGCGACCTCCTGAGCGCTGCCCACCATCTGATTGATCGCCGTAGCCACCTGATCCGTTTCAAGGCGCTGCATCTCAACCGCTTCGCTGCTCTGTTGGGCGATACCATCCACAACACCCGCTTGAACAGCGACGGACTCAACGGTAGAGGTGACCTGTGATAACAACTGACGCATACGTTCAGTCATCTGGTTGAATTTGGACGCCAGCTCACCCATTTCATCGGTATTCGAAATGCGTACCTGACTGGTTAAGTCTCCTTGCGCGACACACTCCGCAGTATCAAGAATGGACTTAATACTGTTTCTGACTGACAGATTAAACGCCAGCATCAGGTAATTAGTGATCAAAAAGACCGCCAGCACGCCGAATAACAAGCCGTAAAAGCGCTGACTTTGACCCGCTTCCCGTTCATGTAATCGCTGCTCGACAAACCCTATCGCATCATTCATAAAGCGATAAATTGCACCGCTGGTTTCCGATTCACGCTGAAAGTACTGCTTCCAGTTGTGCTCAAGCTGCTCCTCTATCAGAACATCGTTTTCGAACCGGTCAGCCCCCTGCTTCAACTGCGAGGCGATGATCTCTGCACTGGCTACCAGAGTGTTACCAAATACGGATCCGGCAGACACAATGGGACGTAAACTGTTATCCAAACGCTTCTGATCATTGATGAGGTCATCCAGAACGCGGTTAAGATTTTCCATCACACTGGAGTTTATTGCGCCCGCCTTCATCACCTTGGTGGAAAAAGCGCGCAACTGCCCTTGATGCTCCAACAGGGGTTCCATCACATCCAACACGACCTTCATCAAAATAAAGTTATGCGTATCCTTATCCTGATAGATACCCGTTTCATAACTCAGACGGTGCACCAGTATCCAGCTTTCCAACACCAGTTGGTTGTTTTTCACGAACAGTCCCGCAATGTCCAAGGTGCCAGCCCCACGCGGCTGGGACGC
>NZ_JBFGYC010000516.1:0-2878 GCF_041587635.1 Pontibacterium sp.
GGCTTTTTTGTATCTGCAGTATTTGAATGGGAGGGTGAGAACCCTCGTGGTTCGAGTCGAGCGAAGCGAGACAACAGCGGAGCTTGCGACGCTGGCCCCGGAGGGGCGAAGTAATCCCTCCCTCACCGCCATCTAATTCAAAACAAAAAAGCCCTGGTTTAGCGACCGGGGCTTTTTTGTATCTGCGGTATTCCGACGTCTATAAATGCCTGGCTCTACGAGCTGAACTCAGCACCTGCGAGCACATGCTCAAAGGCCTCACGTTCATGTATTTCTTTCCCATAGTCCGTATCCATACAGAGTGTCATTCCACATTTATCACAACTGTAGACCGTATGATCACCGATGTGTGCAATCTTGTGGAGTGAGGGGGTTGGGGCGGCATCTGCAGCTGGAGTCAGGCAACAAATACAGTAATCCTTGCGTTCCGACATATGGCGAGTCCTTCGTTAAGTGCTTTACGAGTCGAACAATCATCCAGTTTGGATAACCCTTCGTGTTCCTTGAACGGTTGGACAGCATTTCTCAACTTAGGGCTTAAAGAGGCGTATACCGACAGGTTGTGTATGTTGAATACGGAGAGCCTTCGTATTAATCGCGGCATTCGTTACACCTATTGTTGAACACAACTAAGATGTATACATCTGTATATAAAGTAGCTGTGGTTTCCCTGTGCGAATATAGGATAAATTCCTAATTTTTGTTGTGAGGCGCCGGAGAGTTTGGGCGAGGATAGACATTGGAAACGGTGGCTACCAAAGTTATCGGACGGTATGTGTAGTGCGAAGAGCTTGAGAGGCTTGGATAAGGAGCATGATTGGCGCTGGCTTCGGTATCGGTTTACCTCAGTGTGTGGATGGAAAGAAGCCCAGTTACTGACTGAGCTTCTTCAGGTCACCGCAAGCAGTTTAAACCCGTTCGTGCTTCAGCCCCTTATACAAACTAAAACACATCACCAGCAGCACGATACAGAATGGGAAGCCGGTTGATACGGTCGCAGCCTGAAGAGAGCCAAGCCCGCCACCCAATAGCAGTGCTATTGCCACCATACCCTCGAAAGTGCACCAGAAAACACGCTGTGGCACTGGTGGATTGAGAATACCGCCAGCGGTAATGGTATCGATAACCAATGAGCCGCTATCCGAGGATGTAACAAAGAAGATAACGATCAGGATCAGTGACACCAGAGACATCAAGTAGCTCATGGGCAAGTTATCGAGCAAACGGTACAGGGCCAGCTCGGGTGTCCAGTTTTGTACGGTTTCACGTACACCATCGTATCCACTGGCCATCTGCTCAATCGCGGTGCCACCAAAGACGGTCATCCAGAGCAGGCAGAATAGGGTGGGTACGATCAGTACACAGACCATAAATTCGCGGATGGTGCGGCCTTTACTGACACGGGCGATAAACATACCCACAAACGGAGACCAGGCGATCCACCATGCCCAATAGAAGGTGGTCCAGCCATGGAAGAAGGCAGTATCTTCGCGGCCAATCGGGTTGGATAACGGGATGCTATAGGTCACATAGTCTTTCAGGCCAATGACGAAACCGCTGATCAGATCCAGTGTCGGACCGCTGAAAAATACAAACAGCAGCAGCAATACAGCCATGACCATATTGATCTCGCTTAGGCGCTTTACACCTGCATCCAGCCCAGCAACCACGGAGCCGACTGCGATTGCGGTGATACCAATGATCAGGATAACTTTCACCACGTCCGTGGGGGCAATGCCAAACAGCTCGTTCAGCCCTGCTGCCACTTGTTCTGCACCGTATCCCAGCGAGGTCGCCAGACCAAAAATGGTGGCAAACACGGCCAGTATATCGATCAGATGACCCGGCAGGCCCCATACCCGATCACCCAAAAGTGGGTAAAAGGCAGAGCGCAGGGTTAATGGCAGTCCGTGATTGAAGGTGAAATACGCCAGTGCCAAGCCGACGACAGCGTATACGGCCCAGGCGCTCATACCCCAATGGAAGGCGGAGGCTGCAATCCCTAGTCGGGCGGCTTCTGCGCTTTCTGGGGTTATGCCTAATGGAGGG
The DNA here is from genome assembly GCF_041587635.1 of Pontibacterium sp. NCBI lineage: Bacteria > Pseudomonadati > Pseudomonadota > Gammaproteobacteria > Oceanospirillales > Oceanospirillaceae > Pontibacterium > Pontibacterium sp. The sequence continues at coordinate 2,050 of NZ_JBFGYC010000516.1, forward strand.
CTTAACATGTGGTTGACCGGTTCCAGTACGCCAAAGAACATCAGGCCGATGCCGATACCCGCTGAAAACAACATGGCTAACCAGCCGGGATAACTGAACTCCGGTTTCGCATCGGGTCCGCCGATACGAACACGCCCTGTTCTGGAAAAGGCGATGTACAGGCAAAACAGCACAAAGAAGTTAACGCTGATGACAAAGAACCAATCCAGCTGAGTCGTGAGCCAAGGGCGTAACTCGTTGAAAAGGGTTGCAGATTGTTCTTGAAACAACAGGGTCAGCGCAACAAAAACAACAATGCAGACGGCGGAGATAGGGAAAACCAAGTTATGAATATCAAGCCCGAACGGCTGTATGTTGTCCTGGCCAACTTGATAGTCAGTGGTTGTCGAGAGCGGAGCCGGTCGCTTACCTGTCGATCTCATTGTGGTTTAACCCCCTGATTGCTTTAGACTTTTAGTATACGTCGAGTTGGGCATTATCTCGAATCGGGTTCAGCACAGGTTGTACTGGGTTAGCGTAGCCTAATGTTGCCTGGGGTGCAGGTTGGGTCTGTTAACAGAGGTGTAAGGGTGAGCGCTATCGCTGCGAAGTATGTTGCGTCATCGTAGGGAGCCATTTTCAGAAACTATTATTTTCAGGTATATCGGCGTCGCTTTCAGATAATCTTCTTCTGTGTCCTTGCGTTAATCTGTTTTTAGTCAAAGTTAAGCATCACTCTGAATCAGGGGAGTTTGATTCTTACGATGTTTATAAAGACTTTGACCGAATGATGGATTATTCACGCTCTACCGTTGTTGGTAACGTGCATTCTATTGGAATGCCTTGTCCC
>NZ_JBFGYC010000517.1:0-2868 GCF_041587635.1 Pontibacterium sp.
GCTCGAGCGCTTCCTTAAAGAGATCACACATCCGGGCGGTTTTATAAAACGACGCTTGCAACAGAGTCATCTCAGCCACAAACCCCTGAAGGTCAGATCGGAACATATCCGACAGAGACGATCGTTCCCCAAAATGGGCCTGAATCAATCTATCCATCTCCCGCTGAAGCTCAAGCATCGCCGGAATCCTGGAGAATATAATCAGATCACCCTTGAACAGATACGCGTTACGCTCACGATCACTAAGCGGTTGTGACGTGCGAATGATCTTCATATCCCCTGCTTCCCCCTGTAATCGAAAACTGACCTACAGGTTAAGGAATGAAGCACCTTACAGACAGGTACAGTGCCTGAAACTGAGACGGGTACACACCTGTCTGTCAGGATTTTCCTTTCAGATTCACCGAACCAAACGTCGACTCTTTCTTGGCTTCACTAAACGCCCCTGAAGAGATCGAATCCTGAGGTTTGCTGATCAGCTTACGCCGCACGACTGACGGCTGGGATTCCGGCTCCACCGGAGCCTGCCCTTTCTTAATCGCGGCACGCTCTTCACTTGGCGGCACACCCATATGTTCGCGGTAACATTTGCTGAAATGCGGTGTAGAGACAAAACCGCAGGCCGCAGCGATGTCGATAATCGGCATGGTGTTCTGCATCAGCAGCTGACGTGCTCTTAACAGGCGTAACTTGAGGTAATACTTGGACGGGGAACAATCGAGGTATTTCTGAAACAGTCTCTCCAGCTGACGGCGCGACAGATCAACAAACTCGGCCAGTTCATCCATCTCGATAGGCTCTTCGATGTTGGCTTCCATCAGTGCAACCACCTCCACCAGCTTCGGCTGGGAGGTCCCCAACACATGGCGCAGCGGCACTTTCTGCTGGTCGCTTTCATCCCGAATACGATCACAGATAAACATCTCTGAAATGGCGGCAGACAAGCGGTAACCGTGTTCCTGCTTGATGATATTCATCATCATATCCAGTGCAACGGTGCCACCACTGGCGGTAAAACGGTTGCGGTCCAGACTGAATAAACTGTTGGTACAACGCACGTGCGGGAAGGTTTCCTGCATCGATGCCAGATACTCCCAATGCACACTGCACTCATAACCGTCCAGCAACCCGGCATCTGCCAGCGGATACGCACCGGTGCAGATACCGCCGAGGGTACAGCCCTTGCGATCCATATCCCGTAACCAGTTGAGGTGCGCTTTGTTGTACGCCTTGGTGACATTGACACCACCGACCACAATCACCGTATCCAGCTCAACCTGATCTGCAACACTGGCATCAGGCGTGATCTGGATACCATCACTTGCGCTGACTGGCTGACCATCAATGGTCAGCGTATGCCAGTTATACAGCTTTTCGCCGCTAAGCTGGTTGGCCATACGTAAGGCTTCGACCGCCGAAGCCAAAGAGATCATGGTGAAGTTATTAAGCAGCAGAAAGCCAATCGAACGGACTGGTTCAGAAACAGTTTCGGTCGTTGAACGCACCATAAATCAACCCCAAACCGGTTCTGGCTTCGCCACCGCTGACCGGCTTTTATATCATTGTTATTTCAGATCCGGGCTTCCATCCCGATCCGACAATGGCCACGACAATCCGCCCAGCCATTGATTAAATAATAAGCAGAAAACAGAGAAGCCACTACCTGATAATCAACAAGTAGCGGCGGGTCTCTACCAATGGACTAACACTCGATAGCGTTTACTGCCAAACCGCCACGAGAAGTCTCTTTGTATTTATCCTGCATATCCATACCGGTATCGCGCATGGTCTTGATTACCTTATCCAGCGAGATAAAGTGATCACCATCACCGCGCAGAGCCATCTGAGTCGCATTGATCGCTTTCATCGCACCGATGGCGTTACGCTCAATGCATGGCACTTGTACCAAACCACCCACCGGATCACAGGTCAGCCCCAGATTGTGTTCAAGCCCAATCTCCGCTGCGTTTTCCACCTGTGCAGGCGTACCGCCCAGCACTTCACACAAGCCCGCCGCAGCCATCGCACAGGCAGAACCCACTTCGCCCTGACAACCGACTTCGGCGCCAGAGATTGAGGCGTTTTTCTTGCATAACGAGCCAATCGCAGCGGCCGCCAGCAGGAAATCCACTACGCACTCTTCCGTTGGGTTGGATGTGAATTCCATGTAGTACATCAACACGGCGGGGATAATACCGGCCGCACCGTTGGTTGGCGCCGTCACCATGCGACCGCCACCGGCGTTCTCTTCATTCACGGCCAGAGCGTAGAGGTTGACCCAATCCATCGCACTCAATGTAGAACTGATCACATTAGGTTTAGTGGAACGGATCAGCGATTTATGCAGACTCATAGCGCGACGTTTAACATGCAAACCGCCGGGCAAAGTACCTTCTTTGTGTAAGCCGGTGGCGATGCAATCTTTCATCGCGGCCCAGATATCCATCAGGCCATCCCGTACTTCCCGTTCGGTGCGCCAGACCTTTTCATTTTCCATCATCAGTTGGCTGACGGTGAGTTTGTTGTTCTCACACAGTTCCAGCAATTCAACCGCATTGTTAAAGTCGTAAGGCAGTTCAACCTGAGGCACCAGATGCGCGTCAGCGGTCGCCTCACTTTCGTCGATCACAAAACCGCCGCCGATGGAGTAATAGGTGTTTTCGTAGATCACTTCGTCATCCGCACCGAAGGCACTCAGGCGCATGGCGTTGGGATGATATGGCAGGTTCTCTTCGAGCAAGCGCATATCCCGGGACCAGATAAACTCAACCGGGTATTCACCCAGTAACTTAAGGCTGGAACACTCTTTCAATGCAGCTACTTCAGGCAAGATGATCTCTGGATCGACGCTGCTGGGCCGTTCACCCA
>NZ_JBFGYC010000518.1:0-2868 GCF_041587635.1 Pontibacterium sp.
ACGTGTCGGGCGTTTTCGTCTGCATTGTCCAATGTGGCACTGGCACTGTTTTCAGGGTTAAGGAAGTCGACTGTGTACAGCGCCAGTGTATTCTTGTTGTTGTCCCAGCTATTTACCTTCTTACCGGACCAGGCATTCTGCAACACGAAGAAACCCATATTGGTACCTTCGGCAAAGGTCGCCCCTCCGGTCATGTCGAACTCCGTACCATTGATGTTAATGATACTCGCATCACCCAAAACAACCGTATCGCCAGCATTAAGGCTTCCGCCGCCCCCTGTTTCTGAGACGTTGTTAAAGATCATCTCTGCGGTAATACCGCTGATAGAAGTCAGCTCCTTGATCGCGACATGGCCGTTGCTATTGGAATCAATATCGCCAAAGCTCAGGTTGTCGAAGGTATCATCTGCGAAAATAAAGTAGCCCAGGGAGTTTCGGTAGCCCGCTCCTTCGTCGATAAATGTTATCCCGACATGGGCATCCGATTGGAACGTAATATTGGGGTCATAGTCAGTGTTTAGGAACTCCTGATTAACATCGGTGCTTTCTGGCAGTGCATTTTGCACCTCCTGCACCAGGCCTGTGGGCAGGTCAATGTTGACCAGCGTGTCGGTTGCGTCGTCAGCGGCGTGAGCGCTGGTTACAAAACCACTACTCAACAGTACCGCCAAAGCGCTTCGTTTCAGATGTAATGTGTTCATTGGCATCTCCTTTTATAGAGTCAGGTACCGAATACGATGTTGCTACTCCTTACTTAGGTTTAAGGTTGGTATGAGAGGAAACCGCTGCCGAAAGCGGCTCCGCCTAATTTGTCAGATCTCTCTTAGCCTGAGTGCAGCGTGCTCGGCTAACGCGCAGTCACCTTGTTCTGCGAATGCATAGGGTTGTTTCTTTTCACCGCCAAAGGGCAGTCCCTGAAAGGCTCGCTCTTGAAATATGGTGAGCGTGTAGAGCAGCTGAGGGAACTCGGCATATATCTCATCCGAAAAAATTATTCCGTAACGCAGCTCCGGATTATCAAATAGCCGAGTAAGTACAGCGCTCCCCTCGGCATTGCGATAGAGCGGTAGTAGGGCAATCGTGCCGCGACAGTTTGGGTGTCGAAAACTGGTTACCCGATAAGGTCCCTGGTTGGCTGCTGCAAAGCTGCCGACCTGATTCAGCCCCGGAACGTTAAACGTTACCGGGGCTACGACAGTGTGCGGTCTTTGACTCGCTTTATAGAGGCGAGTCGCGGGTGCCAGCGTCAGAGCGGGAAACAGAATTATGAGCAGTAGGCTGAATGTAAGCTGAGGTGTCTTCATGACGCGTTCTCCATCGAACACAGAGCAAAGTACTGATCAGCCCCAATCCTTCATATACGCTGGCTCCCGTGCCTTGATGGAGTAGTTCATACCATTCCGGATCGAGCGCCATCAACGCTAAACGTAGGGCGTTTAAAGCGACTACCAGCACCGCGACCAGGATGATGCGCGTGAGATCGGTGTAGCGTACGTGTTGATGCACCATCTGGGTTAATGCGAGCCAAAGAAGAAGTGAGAGCGACAGGTTACCGAATGCAGAGCATCCCGTTAGGATGAGCAAGCTATAGCCATTTGGCTGAACAATCAGATTGTTGTTTACGACAAATTCCTGGTTAAACATCTGCAGCATGAGAGCGGCAATGCTGGCATCAAAGCTGAGTATTTCGGATGAAAAGAGAGTCAGGCATACACGGCTGACAGGCTCTCTCAATGCGACGGCACAGATCAGAATGGTCACCGCGCGGCTGTAGTGGTCATGCCGAAAGATTGAACGCCACAACAGGACGAGCACAGCGGCGATGCACCAACTGAGCGTTGCCAGTGGTATCGCTAGCATCAGGCTTAAAAGCAAGCACATCAGTAAAACAATATTGGGCGGTGTTGTACGATCAATATCACTGCGGTTATATAACCAAACCGCGATCGCAAGGCTTAGCCAGATAACAAAGCTCTGGCCGAAACCCTGCAGCAATGCATCGACAAATCCTGATATGCGAATATGTTCTATCGTCGCAGGCAGGATTGCATTGAAGATGGCCAACGCTATTAGCAATGGCAATAACGGTGGCACTATCCGGTGGCTACTGTGGCACCTAATCAGAGTACGGATCATAGATGCCCCTTGTCTGGACTAATCCGAAAATTGGACTGTGGGTGAAGTGACTGGTAGTAGAGGTCAACAATCCTGGGGCACACAACATCGCTGGAATATTCTCGATTAATACGCGCACGGGCGGCAACTCCCATTGCATGACGTTGTTGTTCAGACAACGTTAGCCAAGTATGGATGGCCTGTTTAAAGCTGGCGTTGTCATCGGGGTCAATGAGCCAACCGTTCTGTCCATGAGCTATCAGCTGAGGTAATGCACCGAGAGAGAAGGAGACAACAGGGATGCCACGAGCCATCGCTTCCAATGCGACCAGCGGTAACCCTTCGCAGCGGCTGGTAATACAGAGCAACCCAATCTTATGCCAGTGCATCTCCATGGTGACGTTACCGTTGAAGTGCAGATGGGGTTCAGACATTTCCAGTTCTTTACGTAGCGGACCATCACCGTACACCTGAAGGTCAGCCTCTTTGGCAAACTGACGTGTCAGGAGGGCGAATTGATCGGGGCCTTTTTCTTCTGATAGGCGTCCCACGAATGCGATCTGTTGCCCGGGTGGGGTGGGGAGATGGTTTCCTTTCACAAAATTGGGCAGCAGCAGTGACTGGGCCGGAAGGCGGTGCTTGATCTCTGGGCTGACACAAATTGTTCCGCTGGCCAACACCGACGTGAATGCATCTAGCCAGGTGTAGAATCGCAACTTGCCGCTTCCCAAGTCGCCGTTATGGTAGGTGGAT
>NZ_JBFGYC010000519.1:0-2863 GCF_041587635.1 Pontibacterium sp.
CTTCTGGTGTAAGCGCTCAGAGCTACGCGAGAAACAGTACGCCGCAAGAAGCACAAACGGCGTGGTCGGCAACAACGGCAAAAAGATACCGATGAAACCAGCCAGCAAGCAGATCAGCCCGACAACGAGATAGATCATTCTGCCCATGTAGCACTCCTCAATCCAACTTTCTTCAAGCCAGACACCCAGCGTTCATGATTCTGTTAATGTCGCGTATAACTACTAATCCTAGCGCAGACACCCTTCCGCGTCACACCGGAGCGTTTATTTACCCGCTTTTGCCAGAAAACGATCCAGTTTATTGGCGAACATCTGACGATCATGCTGATTAAGCGCAGGAGGCCCCCCGGTATCAATACCGGAGCTTCTCAGCGTATCCATAAAATCACGCATCGATAGCCGTTGGCGAATATTCTCTTTGCTGTACATTTCACCACGCGGATTCAAGGCATGGCCACCCTTTTCAATGACCTCGGCGGCAAGAGGAATATCAGCAGTGATCACCAGATCTCCGGTTTCCAGCTTCTGTACAATGGTGTTATCTGCTACATCAAACCCTGCCGGTACCTGGATCGAACTGATCAAAGGTGACGGAGGTGTTGCCAGAAACTGGTTTGCAACCAGTGTTAACCGGGTTTCCGTCCGTTCAGCGGCACGAAATAAAATATCTTTAATCACACGCGGACACGCATCCGCATCAACCCAAATCTGCATATCTCTACCGATTATCAATTCAAATGCATCATTTCATTGAAAAAATGTATGCATGAACTACCTTTATTGAACATACAATAAACGCACATAATATGAGTTTACATTCAATAACTTATATTACGTGGTTCGAACAGTTTCAGAATACCCATATTTAGCAGAAACGAGTGCTCCCGACCAATAGCAGGATGCTGCCACATTGTTGTCGCAGATTCAGGGAGGAGCTGCCGTAACGATTTTTTGGACCATGCAGGTCCCCAAAAAATCTCATGTGCCACCGGATAATACACCGGAGAAGGAACCCATGAGTCGTCAGAACAAGTTCTCAGTACTGCTCATCACGGACAACAAAGGTCCACTAGAAACCATCATTCGCCTTATAAAACGGCACTTTAGCTGTTTCTACCTGGCCTGCAGTCCAGAACAAGCGGTGGAAGTCATAAACAGCAAAGGTATTGATGTCGTGCTGTTCGGCTACGGTGACGTTCAGGAAGCAGAAGTCTGCTTCCTTCATATGATTCGAAATGATCGGACCATCGAAGATAAGATATCGTCGACAATGGTACTCTGCTGCAAAGAACAGGTACAGAATGCGTTTAATATCTGCAACAAAGATATCTTCAACGACTACTTCATCGTAAAACCACTCTACGACCCGCATCATATTCTGCTGCGCCTGCGCACTCTACGTCGCCTGTTATCCACCAACAGTCTGAAGCAGAGTAAATCCATGTCGGTGGATGAGATGTGTAGCTACTTTGATCAGGTCGCGACCTCCGGTCAGGAGCTGATGAACCTTAATCAGGAGTCTCTGCAGCGCTTGATGGCAACGGTGACGTTCTCGATGGAATCGATGAAAGAACGCATGCGCAGCGAACAACCCAACAATCCGAATATCTGTGCTCAGGCGGTCAACGCTATCATTGATGACCATGCGACTAACACACTAATGCCTCAGCTTCAGGGAGAGAAACATAACGCGAGTGAAAGCGTTAATTCGCTGGTCAGCGATCTGGTTACCCAATCCGAAAACAACAAATCCAGCTTGCAACATGAAATAAAACAGAACCAGCCTTCCGCGGTCAGCATTATGATCTTAGAAGATGAAGAGCAGGAACTGATGAGACTGGCGACTTATCTGGAAGAAACCGGATATTCACCCAATATATCTACCCATGCAGCCCACGCCCTGAAGATGCTAGAGCAGTGGCAACCACGCATCGCGCTTGTTGACCTGACACTACCCGATATGAGCGCACTGCATGTCATCTCCCGCATTCAGAACCACCCTAAACTGCAGAATACAAAAATCATGGCGCTGGCAAAACAAGGGGATAAAGACAAAGTCATGGAAGCTGTTAAGATGGGGATAAACGAGGTCATGATGAAGCCTGTCGACAAAGACATGCTGATGTACAAAATCAATTACAACTTAACCAGTGGATAAAGAACAACCACTGTCGCGAGTTCCTAAGAAAGATAGCTTTTATGCCCGTCGTCCAGAAAGATCCCGACCACAACCGCCGTATTATGGCGCGCCTCATGACGTATGGCTTCTGGATTATTTTGCTGGCAGGTCTGACCGTCTACTTTGGCGACCTGCTGGAAAAGAAACACAATCCCAACCTTCATCTGGCCAATCCAACAGGCCAATCATCACCTGAGGTCGTTCTGAAGCGCAATGCTTATGGGCACTATGTCGCACCGGGTCTGATCAACGATGTACCCGTCATTTTTATGCTGGACACCGGCGCGACCTCAATCAGTATTCCCAAATCAGTGGCCGATAAAATGCAGTTACGACAACGGGGTAGCAGTATGGTCAACACCGCAAATGGCTCCATTACGGTGCACAACGTTCGTCTGGACAGCGTCTCTTTAGGAAGCATTACACTCAACGATATGCGGGCACATATTAATCCGTATATGGAAGGTAATACCGTGTTACTAGGTATGAGCTTTATGAAACATCTGGAAATGGTGCAGAAAGGCGACACTTTGCGCCTGCGCCACTAATTACTTCCAGTTCCCCCTCAACGCGTCTGCTCTCACACCTGTAATTTGCATCAGCTCCCATTAGAAACCACAAGACTTTATACACTATCGTGCTACCGGAATAACTAAACCTCAGAAGCCTTCTAATGAACCTACA
>NZ_JBFGYC010000520.1:0-2862 GCF_041587635.1 Pontibacterium sp.
ATTTTCGACGACGCCAACACCTTCTTCGGCTTCATCTATACATTGGGAGCATCCGCCGAACGGAATTTACCTCGCGTGCTGACGCATCCGCAGACCATGAACCGGCTTGGAAAGCAAAACTTAATTCAGTTGACCAATTTGTCTGAGATGGAAACTGAGAAATTCGTACAGAAACTTGTCAACCAGTTTGTGGATCAGGGGGCTATGCGGGGCGGTACTTTTCAGCTCCTTACGGCGCGTATCCTAGTAAGGCCAGTACCCGGTTTCATTGATGAAAAACTCAGGCCAGGATATGACGTGCTTGGGAACCCTGATAATATTCAGGGCGATTGAACTCTGAACGGATGACTCTGCATGGCTTTTTTTGAAATTTTTCCTTGGCATAAAAATTTTGAAACAGGTATCGATTTAATCGACGAACAGCACAAGCGTCTTGTGGACATTCTAAATCAACTGGCGGCTCATCTGGCCAACCGTTCGAATCCTATCGTACTGAACACCGTCTTCGATGAACTGGCAAGTTATGCTGATTATCATTTCCAAACAGAAGAAAAAGTTTGGAGCGAGCATTTCAAAGATGATGAGTGGTATCAAGAGCACGAGCTTACCCACGAATCTTTCAGAGAAGCCGTGCTGGAGTTAAAGCATACCGATAGTCAAAAGCCACTGGATGATGTTATTCAAGACGTGGTTTCCTTTCTGTCTCGATGGCTTGCGTACCATATTCTGGACACCGACAAGCGCATGGCAAAGGCTGTCTTGGCGGTAAACTCCGGTATGGATTTGAAACAGGCTAAGGAACACGCCAATGAAGAGATGACGGGATCTATGCAGGTCCTTATCGATACAGTACTCACCATGTACGACTCTCTTTCCTCTCGCACATTAGACCTGATGAGAGAGAAAGCGCTTCGTAAACAAGCAGAAAAGGAATTGCATGCCAGTGAAGAGCGTTGGAAGTTCATCTTTAAGGATAATGGCGACGATGTCTGGGATTGGAATTTAGAAACGGGTGATGTCTTCCATTCAGAGGAGAGTCTTTCCGTATTTGATCTTGTCGGAACGACCACGCCAACGACAGCCAGTGAATTGAAGATTCATCCTGAAGATCTGCAGCGTGTTAAAGTGGATTTTCAAGCGCATCTCGACGGTGAAACGGAGTTCTATAGTAATAAGCATCGTGTCTTGCGAGAAAATGGAAGCTGGTCATGGGTTTCCACGCGAGGCAAAGTTGTGAGCCGTGACGAAAACGGCAAGGCGTTGCGTATGGTGGGTACGCATACGGATATTACCGAACGCGAACTCGCTATTGTTGTTTATAAAAATAGTAGCCAGGCGATGTTTGTTACTGATACTAATGACACGATTATTAGTATCAACCCTGCATTTACAAGAATTACGGGTTACATAGAAGACGAAATTATTGGATCTCATCCTGATATTTTAAAGTCGGATAGACATGATGATGGGTTCTACGCAGACATGCAAAATGAACTCAATGAAACGGAGTATTGGGAAGGGGAAGTCTGGAGTAAACGTAAAAATGGTGAAGTTTTTCCTCAGCTCCTTACAGTTACGACAGTAAAAAGCTCTAGTGATACCGTTGATCATCGCATTGCACTCTTTTCAGATATTACCGAAAAGAAAAAAAAGGATGAAATAATTCGCCAGCAAGCGCATTTTGATTCACTGACAACACTACCTAACCGACAAAACTTTCAAGACAGCCTGAAACAAGAGATTCGGCGTGCTAAACGTTCGCAACTGCCGCTGGCGGTTCTGTTTATCGACTTAGACCATTTTAAAGAGGTCAACGATACCTTGGGGCATAATGTTGGCGATGTGTTATTAAAAAAAGCCGCCCAGCGTATTGCAGATCAAGTACGTGAGTCTGATACGATTTCGCGAATCGGAGGAGATGAGTTTACAGCTATCCTGCCTGAGATAGGCGACAGCATTAATGTCGATCATATTGCTCAGAAAATTATCCAGGCATTAACGGAACCATTCCAGTTAGGCGAAGAAAAGGCCTATATCTCGGCCAGTATTGGGATAACCGTATATCCAAAAGATGGTTGCGAGGTTTCCGAGCTTCTGAAAAATGCTGATCAGGCCATGTATTTGGCAAAGACATCTGGCCGTGGTCGTTTTAGTTATTTTACGGCGGAGATGCAGCAGGAGGCACAAGAGCGCCAAGAAATAATCAATGATCTGAGGCGTGCAATTGAGGAGCAGCAATTTCAGCTTTATTATCAACCTATTATTGATTTTAATACGATGAGTATTAAAAAAGCGGAAGCACTAATTCGGTGGAATCATCCAACTAAAGGGGTGGTTGGCCCTATCGATTTTATACCTTTTGCAGAACAAACCGGTTTGATCGTCAGTATTGGAGATTGGGTGTTTAAAGAGGCCGCGCGCCAAGTAAAGAAATGGAAGCAGTTGTTCTGTGATGATTTTCAGGTCAGTATTAATAAATCTCCCGTGCAATTTCGCCAGCCAGAAGGAAACGATTGGTTTGAATATCTGGCTAAACTTGATTTGCCCGGTAAAAACTGTGTCATAGAGATTACAGAAACCCTATTGATGGAGCAAAGTCGGGAGGTTGGTGAATTACTGTTGAAATATCGTGATGCAGGTATTGAAGTGGCACTCGATGACTTCGGTACAGGTTATTCATCGTTGGCATATCTCAACGAGTTCCATATAGACTATATCAAAATAGATCAGTCGTTTGTCTGTGAATTAAAAGTAGGTTCGCAAAGCCTTGCATTATGTGAAGCCATTATAGTTATGGCACATAAGCTAAATATGAAAGTTATTGCCGAAGGTATTGAAACACGGTTGCAAGCTGAGTTGTTG
>NZ_JBFGYC010000521.1:0-2859 GCF_041587635.1 Pontibacterium sp.
CTCTTCAACAAGCTGGTCTCGCTGGTCCCGCAACTCGTTGCCTTCTTTACCCGCCACCGTTTCTAAGCGAATTTTATCATTCAAGTTTGCTATATCCGCGGCTAAGACGGTCACCTGGCTTGATAAGCTTTCCAAGTTGGCATTGATCGACTCATTCTGTCGCATCACTACAGAGTGAAGGTCATTAAAGCGACGCCCTAATGCTTCAGATTCCGCGACCAATAACTCTCGGTTAGGTAATGATGTAGGATCATCAACTGCGTTCTGTAATGCATTGAAATACTGATCGATGGCAGTTGAGATACTTGTACTATCGGATGCAAGCAAGTTATCTAACTGCGATGCCATCCCTGCAAACGCATCAGTACGATTAAAGCTAGAGGAGTCAGCCCAAACCTGACGGGACAAGAAATCATCCGTTACCCGATTAATATCACTAACGTTGACGCCTTTTTGGGCTTCCCAAGTGGTCAGATTTGCAACCTGACGGCTATAACCGGGAGTATTTACATTAGTGATATTCTGCCCTACAACAGACAACGCCGTTGTATTTGCAGTTGTCCCTTGAACCCCTAAGTTCAGAAGATTAAAGCTGGACATAAACATGCTCCCAAACGTGCTGTGGATATAGACAAACTAACTTCATATTTCATCTCGCCCATTGCGAACAGAAGCTGATGCCAACAAATCACCATCCAGAATCGTTGTGATTTTTTGCGCGTATTGCGGATCGGTAGCGTATCCCGCTTGCTGCAATTGGTTCAGATAGGCATAGGGATCGGCTGCTGACTCCAGCGCCATCTGATAGCGCGGACTGTCTTTCAGAAAGTCGATGTAGTCGCGAAAACTCTGTTCGTAATCTTCGTATGCTCGAAACGATGCGCGTTCACGCTGCGCAACACCGCCGCGAAACTCCAGCGTATTGGTTGCAACACTGTCACCGCTCCAGCGACTATCCGCTTTGATATTAAACAGGTTATGACTGCTGCCACCGTCACCGCGCTGAATGAGGTGCTTGCCCCAACCGGTTTCAAGTGCGGCCTGTGCTAGCAACACCTTAGGATCAACACCAATCTCTTCCGCGACGGATGTCGCCAGTGGCATCAGTGCTTCGACAAACTGTTCTGGCGATTCAAAACGCTGTGGATAAGTCGTTTTGGACGCTAACGCGCCAGAAACATTCATAGTTTCTGTCACTGATCCTGCAGGAGTCGCCGGCGTCAGACTCGACCGGAGCGCCGCTGGAACTTCCGGTTTTTGCTCCGGGCTGACCACGGCATCGCTTAGCATCGTATTCGCGGCCAAGTTGCCGGTCGTATCAAATGCGCGATTTAACATGCGCTCCGCTTTTGACAGCTGGAAATTCTGATCCTTATCCTCGTCATCAGAAGCCGCACCGCCATCGGTTGGCAAACCGGTCTGACGCGACAACTGCTGCACGATCACATCCGCCAAACCCATACCACCACTCTGCGCAAGCTCCATGGTCATCTGGCTGTCGAGCATCTCGGTGTAGAACTCGGTTTGGCTGCTGTTGAGAAAATTGTCTTCACCAAAGCTTTGATTAGCTTCACGCATACTTTTCATCAGCATGGACATGAAGACCTGCTCGAACTGCTGAGCAACCTGCTTCAGGGCAGCTTCGTTATCATCCTTTGCCAACCGGCTGATTTTGTTCAGCTCGTTCAGCTCGGTGTATAACGCATTGTGAGTACCGCTACCGCCGGTCGGTTTAATATTCATAATCAGATCACTATCAATTCAGCTTTGAGCGCACCGGTCTGCTTCAGCGCTTCAAGAATCGCCATCAAATCGCCCGGCGCCGCACCGACCTGATTCACCGCTTCAACGATATCCTGCAGATTTGTACCCGGAGAGAACTCGAACATATGACCGGAGCCGGCATCAACCTCAATCCCAGTACGCGGGGTCACAACCGTATCGCCGCCCGCCAGCGGATTGGGCTGGTTAACGTCTTGTGCCTCAGTGATAGATACGGTCAATCCACCATGGGTAATCGCGACCGGTGACACCCGTACGTTTTGCCCGATGACAATCGTACCGGTACGGGAATTAATGATGACTTTAGCCACTTCCTTCGCGGGCGTGACCTGCAGATTTTCAAGGACCGATGCAAACGATACACGCTGAGCCGGATCACGCGGTGCACGTACGCGGATGGAGGTCGCGTCCAGGGCGCTGGCTACACCATCACCCAGCAAACCGTTAATCTGTTCTGCCACCCGACGTGCCGTGGTGAAGTCAGGGTAGTTGAGGTTCAGCACCATACTGTCACCCTGACTAAAGGCATTCGGTACCGCGCGCTCTACGGTTGCACCGTTTGGAATACGACCAACGCTTGGAACATTCAGGGACAAACGAGAGCCATCAGCACCCTGCACACCAAAGCCGGATACGACCAGATTGCCCTGAGCAACGGCATAAACCTGCCCATCAGCACCTTTCAGGGTACTCATCAACAACGTCCCACCACGTAAACTCTTGGCATTCCCCAGCGCAGATACCGTAACGTCGATGGTCTGCCCCGGTTTTGAAAACGCGGGCAGATCGGTATGAATGGCGACAGCCGCAATATTCTTAGACTTAGGGTCGGTGCCTGGCGGCAGTACCAAGCCGAAATTGTTCAACATGTTACGAAATGTCTGCGAGGTAAAGCTGGTTTTATCACCGGTACCATCCAGACCTACCACCAAGCCGTAGCCCACCAGCTGGTTGGAACGCACACCGGCAATACTCACCATATCCTTCAGACGATCAGCCTGTGCCAGCGGAGAGACCACGCTGAGCAGTAACAGAACCGAGAATAGACGTTTCATCACAAGTCCCCTCAAAAAGGCC
>NZ_JBFGYC010000522.1:0-2858 GCF_041587635.1 Pontibacterium sp.
GAAAGTCAGGTGACCCAGCGTTGAGTCACCCATATTAGTCAGCGAATATGGTGCACCATCAGCTTAAAACGGCTGAAGGTGGTATCAGACCCGATACCGTAGCGATAAAGATGCATGCGCTCAGTGTCGGGCAGGTTCGCGCCCGGACGCATATTGACACAGCTGGCAAAGCCCGCACTGCTGATCAGCTGTGCTGTCACCGGGTCGTGGTCCTGAGTACTGCCATTTGGATAGGCAAAGTGATCACAGCGACGACCTACCATCTCTTCAATCACACGTTTGGATTCGTTGATCTCCCGCGCCTGTTCTTCGGCGGACAGTCGGCTGAGAATCGCATGACTGCAAGTATGTGCGCCAAACTCGATCAAACCTGAGTCCCGCATCTCATCAATTTCTGCCTGACTGAGCAGACGATACGGCGAGTGGTTCTCAATCGGTTTTTCAGGATCGCCGCCCAGCGTTGAAATGAGTTGTTTTACTTCGGTATTCAGGCGACTGTTGATCATCCCTTTCAAGGAGCCCTGAATGCGCGCAGATGCGGCCGCTTTGCCCGCAGGGTTGCTAAGATTGAACTGCATACCGTTCCAGCTCAATGCCGTTTCTGACGTTTCAGACAAGGCCTGATTCAGGCGACAGAACCAGATGGTGTCCTCACCATTCATCTGATCGGATACCAGGTAGATAGTGGCCGGGGCGTTGTATTTCTTCAGGATGGGAAACGCGAAATCATAGTTGTTCTGGTAACCATCGTCGAACGTGATCACGGCGGTCGGTTTATCTACATCACCGTTATCCAGCATCTGCACCGCTTCGGACAGGTGCACAATGTTGAAGTGTTCGCTCAGATAACGAATCTGCTCGTCAAAGGTCTCCTGACTGATAAAACACCAGTCATCAAACGGCAGTGGTTTATCCAGCACACCATGGTACGCCAGAATAGAAATGCCACGCCGTTTCAGCGTTTTGTGGAGCATGGCCGGGATGCCTGCAAAGCCCAGCCCTTTGATCACCAGATTCCTGATCACTGTTTTGATCCTTTGATATATCCGTATCCTGAGAAGTGCCCGACTATAGCACAGCACTCGTGAATGAACAGTGACCTGATCCGTAGCACAGCCCATCGGGAACGCCGACTGATTTGAGAACTGTGGGTATCCGTGCCATGCTGAATTGCATCGAAACAGCAGGCGGAACACGATGGGCCTGGATATCGAAAAGTCTGAATTTTCAGCCGCAGAGTACGGCCGCTTCAAAAAACAGTTGAACGGTAACCTGCAAGCATTGGAACAGTTGCTGAAACGGCCGGGGTTTGGCGAAGGAGCGACCACCATCGGTGCTGAGCTGGAGATCTATATCGTCGACCAGCAGGGACGCCCGTTGTTTGTTAATCAGGCCCTGCACGCAGCGGTTAACGACCCGCAGTTGGCGTTGGAGCTGAATCGCTACAATCTTGAATACAATTTGTCGCCGGTATCCGCGCAAGGTACACCGTTCTCCCAATTGGAAAATGAGATCCTTGGGGCGCTGAATGCTTTGCAGCATGCTGCTGATCAGTATGGGGGGCAAGTCGTCCCGATTGGCATTTTACCAACCTTGAAACGGCGTCATTTCGGTCCGCATGCGATGACCGATCTACCACGCTTTCATGCGCTAACCCGCGCACTGTCCCGCATGCGGGGGGAGCTGTTCTCGGTTCGGATTAACGGCCCAGAGCCCATCTCTTTGCGCTCCCGTGATGTCACGCTGGAAGGTGCAAACACCTCCATGCAATTGCATTGTCGCGTCGAGCCGGAACGTTTTGCGGCACTGTTTAATGCCATGCAGCTTGCGACACCGATCGTATTAGCGATTGCTGGAAACTCACCGTTTATGCTCGGGCAGAGGCTGTGGCATGAGACCCGGATACCGCTGATTAAGCACGCGATTGACGGTCGTACCCGGGATGTGCGTGAAGCGCATCTGCCTTCACGGGTCAGTTTTGGGCATGGCTGGGTCAGGCATGGTGCTTACGAGCTGTTCGCAGAATCTGTCCATCTGCATGAACCGATATTACCCATCTGCAACGGGGAAGATGCGCTGGCGCTGGCCGGGGCGGGGGAGCTGCCATCGTTATTTGAACTGCGGTTGCATCAAGGGACCGTCTGGCCGTGGAATCGGCCGGTATTTGATGATGCCGGAGGGGGCCACCTGAGAATAGAGATGCGTGCCTTGCCTGCCGGTCCCAGTCCGTGTGACATGATGGCGAATGCCGCATTCCTTTTGGGATTAGCGGAAGGCATGAGCAAAGATATAGAAGCGAGGATTCCGACCATGCCGTTTCTGGCCGTTGAGCATAATTTTTACCGTGCGGCAGAAAAAGGTTTGATGGCACATCTGCTGTGGCCCGACCCGGAGGGGCATAAACCGCTGGTGACATTACCGGCATGTGAGTTGGCGCTGTCGTTATTGCCGTTAGCTGAAGAAGGGTTGCGGCAGATTGGGGTGGATGAAACGGAGAGTAAGCATTATTTGGGTATTATCCGGCAACGCATTCAAAACCGTATGACCGGTGCCTGTTGGCAGCTGAAAACCTTTAAGCGACTATTAAACACTGAAGTGCGGCATCGTGCGCTGACCCTGATGGTTAAGCGTTATATTGAACATGTACGTAACAATCAACCCGTTTCTAGCTGGATGGAGAGCAGGTGACTAACAGGGAACAACAGCCGATACACTGTATACACAACCCCACGCCGGAGATGATTTCCTCTAGCGTAGAGGGATTTTTGAATCAGCTGGGTGGCCCGGCAATGATTACCGTGGAAGGTCATGATCGCAGTCGAACACGGGCTATCTGCACGCTGCTTCACGGCAATGAA
>NZ_JBFGYC010000523.1:0-2856 GCF_041587635.1 Pontibacterium sp.
CAGCCCCGTCCCCTGGATACCCGCATCAGCCAGATATTCGGAGATAGTCGCCGCACCGTTTTCGCTGGTTGCTGTACCGACAACAACTGCGCCCTGACGGCCCAACTCTGTAGCGATCGCCTTACCAATACCACGGGTAGCGCCGGTTACCAGCGCAACTTTACCTTCAATGCTCATTACTAAGTTCCTTGCTCCGGAAATTACTGACCGAGGGCCTTATCCAGACCTGCCGGTTCGTTAATAGCAACAACGCTGAGCGGCTTATGTACTTTTTTGTTCAGTCCAGACAATACCTTGCCCGGGCCGCACTCAACAGTGGATTCTACACCCTGCTCTACCATTGCCTGAACACTCTTGGTCCAGAGCACTGGGCTATATAGCTGAGCCAGCAGGTTGTCTTTCAGCTGTTCAACGGATTCTGCAACAGACGCTTCAACGTTCTGCAGTACCGGAATCGCTGGAAGTTTAACTTCAATATTGGCCAGTTCTACTGCCATTTTTTCAGCAGCCGGCTTCATCAAAGCACAGTGAGACGGAACACTCACCGGAAGCGGTATCGCGCGTTTTGCACCCGCCTCTTTGCATTTATCGATGGCACGTTCAACAGCCGCTTTTTCACCGGCAATAACGATCTGACCTGGACAGTTGTAGTTCACAGGAGAGACTACATCACCTTCCGCCGCCGCTTCACAGGCCGCTTCGATCGCATCATCGGCCAAACCAAGAATCGCAGCCATGGCGCCGGTTCCCGCAGGAACAGCCTGCTGCATAAACTCACCACGCAGCTTGACCAGATTCACACCATCGGCAAAATCGATTGCGCCAGCACATACCAGCGCGGTGTACTCACCCAGACTATGGCCTGCCATCAGCGATGGCTGCTCACCACCCTTTTCCTACCACAAGCGCCACAGGGCAACACCCGCGGTCAGCAGTGCTGGCTGAGTTCTGTCTGTCTGATTCAAATCTTCCGCTGGTCCGTTCTGAACCAGATCCCACAGATCGTAGCCCAGTACTTCGGATGCTTCAGCGAAAGTAGATTTAATTACTGGATTGGCTTCAGCCAACTCTGCCAGCATACCAACCTGCTGGGAACCCTGTCCGGGAAAAACAAACGCTAGAGACTGAGACATGGTTTCCTCTTTAACTCCAATAAATTAACCTGATATAAAGGTCGAATCTGCCGTAGTGTACAGTATTCACGACCAATTAAAACAGCCGCTCTGATCGATCAGGTTAGCTGATTTTCGATGTGGCGACTAATACGTATTGGCAGATCCATTTCTATTTCAGAGACTGCCTGATCCAGCGCATAACCAAAACATTTTTTATTTGCGCCACCGTGGCTTTTCACCACAATACCCTGCAGCCCCAATAAACTTGCGCCATTTCGGCGAGATGGATCCATCTGTCGATTCAGCTCAGCCAGAACCGGCGTTGCCAGCAGCCCTAAAAGGCGACGATACAGTCCCTTTTTAAAGCTAGAGCGCACTTTGTTCCGAATCAGATTGGCTAAACCTTCGCTACCTTTGAGAGCAATATTGCCCACAAAACCATCACAGACCACTACATCAGCGCGACCCGAAAAGATGTCATCGCCTTCGATATAACCGATGTAATTTAGTTCCCCATGCTCAGAAATCAAACGCGAAGCAAGTTTCACCTGCTCATTACCTTTAATCTCTTCCTGCCCTACATTCAGCAAACCCACCTTCGGCTCAGCAATTTGCTCAACCGCTTGAGTCATGACCGACCCCATGATGGCAAACTGCATCAAATGCTCTGCTGCACAATCAACATTTGCGCCCAAATCGAGCATATAAGAGTGGCCACGTAACGTTGGGACTGCAGAGATAATGGCGGGACGATCGATCCCCGGAAGTGTTTTCAACACCGAACGCCCCAACACCATCAGCGCGCCGGTATTACCTGCACTAACACATGCGTTAGCCTGCCCCTCTGACACTTGCTTGAGTGCAAGATGCATAGAAGAACCCTTTCCATGACGCAGCGCCATAGAGGGCTTTTCATCCATACCAATTAACTGATCGGTATGAGCGATTTCGAGCCTGTTGGCTATATCGGAGTTGAGCTTTCGAATATGGGGAGTGATTTCGTCCTGATGACCTATGAGATGGATCGTCAGGTTAGGATGACGGGCGAGCGCCTGTATGCTGGAAGGAACTGTAACGCGGGGACCGAAGTCCCCGCCCATCGCATCAACTGCAATGGTGTAATAGCGTGACAAGCTTATTCGTCGCCCTGCTTGTTGACTACCTGTTCGCCACGGTAGAAACCGTCTGCTGATACGTGATGACGACGGTGAGTTTCACCAGTTGTTGCGTCAACAGACAGAGTCGGTCCGCTCAGGGCATCGTGGGAACGACGCATATCGCGACGGGAACGAGACTTCTTGCTCTTCTGTACTGCCATGATTAAATAGCTCCTAGTTCGGCTTCTTACTGTTACCGGCCTTTAGTTGGGCCAATACACTAAATGGGTTCGGTTTATCGGTACTTTGCGTCGTCTCTTTTTCACCAAACGAAGTCTGTACGCTGCAGTCATCATGATAGGCAAACGGAGGTAGGCTGAGAATCAGCTCCTCTTCTATCATCGTTGCCAGTTCAATCTCCTCCTCTTCTAGAAGAAGCGGATCATAGATCCGAGGCAATTTTTTCACCTGATCATCGTTCAGGGTAACTGCCAGATTGACTGTCGCTTCTGCTGCGACTTCAACCGGTTCGAGACAACGCTGGCATGTCATAAAGACATGGCCTTTTGCACTGCCCTGTATGGTACGGAATCGTTGTTCGTCTTTGCCAAAATCCAGACTTACCTTCAATTCTCCCTCATCAC
>NZ_JBFGYC010000524.1:0-2849 GCF_041587635.1 Pontibacterium sp.
CCGTACGATCGTGCCGGGGAATCTGTTTCTCGCACTAAAAGGTCCTAACTTCGACGGTCATCGTTTTGTGGATCAGGCACTGAGCAAAGGTGCCGTTGCAGCTGTTGTGAGTGATCGTCAGGGCGATGATATCCCACAGTGGTTGGTGGGTGATACACATGCAGCACTGGGCCAGATCGCGAAACTCAATCGTCAGCGTTTTGAGAATACCGTATTCACAGTGACCGGCAGTGCAGGAAAAACAACCGTAAAAGAGATGCTGGCTACCATCCTGAGCCAGCAGGGTGAGGTACTGGCGACTAAGGGCAATCTGAACAATGATATCGGCGCACCGCTGACCCTTCTGTCACTTGAACGTCAGCATCAATACGGCGTGATTGAATTGGGTGCTAGCGCAGAGAAAGAGATCGACTACACCGTTCGACTGTCATTGCCGGATGTGGCCATTCTGACCAATGCGATGGGGGCTCACCTCGAAGGTTTTGGTTCCTTGCAAGGGGTGGTGCGTGCCAAAGGTGAGATATTCGACGGACTGTCGGACGATGGCTGGGCCATTATCAACCGTGATGATCCTCACTGTGAGGCATGGCTTGATAAAACAGAGGGACGCAATCGATTGACCTTTGGTGTCGAAAACAGCGCTGCGGATGTTATTGCGACCCACCTGAGTATTGCGGAGAACGGCTGTTATCGTTTTCAGCTGAATTATGCCGACCAAAGCGTAACCCTCTCACTGGGCGTGATGGGTAAGCATAATGTCGCAAATGCTACAGCGGCGACTGCTGCCATAATAGCCGCCGGTTTACCGCTTGAGTTGGCGGTAGAAGGCTTGAAAAAATTTACACCAGTTAAAGGCCGTATGTGTCCCATGACGGGCATGTACGGCTCGACTGTCATTGATGACAGTTATAACGCAAATCCCGGTTCAGTGAAGGCGGCAATTGATCTGCTGACCTCACTGCCCGGAAAACATCTGCTCTTGCTGGGTGATATGGCTGAACTTGGAAAAGATGAAGCCGAGCAGCATGCAGATGTTGGGAGTTACGCAGCGCAGAAGGGGACCGGCCGTCTGATGGCGGTCGGTGCGCTGTCGTTACATGCGGTGGATGCATTTAATGCCTCCACCGGTACGCAGGGAGGGCATTTTGATACCAGGGAACAATTGGTAGATGCAGTCCGTACCTTGCAGGAACCCGAAATGACCATCTTGGTTAAAGGGTCTCGCAGTGCGGGAATGGAAAAAGTTGTCGCAGGATTGGTTGAAGGAAACCACTAAATGCTTTTACTGCTCGCGGATTATTTGTCCAATTTCTACAGTGGCTTCGCGGTATTTCAGTACCTCACATTGAGAGGCATTCTTGGAGTACTGACGGCGCTGGTGATCTCATTGTTGCTGGGACCCGTGCTGATAAAGAAGTTGCGTGTAAAGCAGATCGGACAAGCGGTACGTGATGATGGCCCTCAGTCTCACCTGAGCAAGGCCGGTACGCCAACAATGGGCGGCGCACTGATTATTCCCGCCATCGCGATCAGCACCTTCTTGTGGGGAGATATTACCAACCGTTTTGTTTTGATTACTGTGGCTGTGATGCTGATCTTTGGCGCAGTGGGATGGGTCGATGATTATCGTAAGGTGATTGAGAAGAACTCTCGTGGTTTACCTGCGCGCTGGAAGTACCTTTGGCAATCTGTTGGTGGTGCCGGTGCCGCAATTTTGCTCTATCTGACGGCTCAAACACCTGCCGAAACCGAACTGATCGTGCCGTTCTTTAAAGGCGTGATGGTTGATATGGGGATCTTCTTCATCGTCTTTACCTACTTTGTGATTGTGGGTAGTTCCAATGCGGTAAACCTGACGGATGGTCTGGATGGTCTGGCGATTATGCCGACCGTCATGGTGGCTGCGGCATTGGGTGTGTTTGCATACCTGACCGGTAACGTGCGTTTTGCTGATTACTTGTTGATCCCTTATATATCCGGTGCCGGTGAGCTGATTGTTATTTGTGGTGCGATTGTTGGGGCGGGCCTTGGTTTTCTCTGGTTCAACACCTATCCAGCCCAGGTATTTATGGGAGATGTGGGTGCGCTATCGCTGGGCGCTACCTTGGGTGTAATTGCGGTCATTGTGCGACAGGAGTTGGTGCTGGTGATTATGGGCGGTGTGTTTGTCATGGAAACCGTGTCTGTCATCCTGCAAGTCGCTTCGTACAAGCTGACCGGGCGGCGAATATTCCGAATGGCGCCTATTCATCATCATTTTGAGCTCAAGGGCTGGCCTGAACCGCGCGTTATTGTTCGTTTCTGGATCATCACAGTGGTATTGGTTTTGGTAGGTCTGGCAAGTCTGAAAATTCGTTAGGAGACGCTGAATGAGCTTAATCGCCAGTGACAACAGGCGAATCATTGTAGGACTGGGCGCAACAGGTATTTCATGCGCCCGCCATCTGGCACGCAAAGGCGTGCCTTTCGTCGTTGTAGATACTCGCGAAAATCCGGCCGGTTTAGACCAGTTTAAGGCGGAGTTTCCCGATATCGACGTGCACTGCGGTGCGCTGGACGCAGAGTATCTCGCGCAGGCTTCTGAACTGATTGTGAGCCCCGGTGTTGCGATCAGCCACCCCGCTATTCAGGTGGCTATCGCACAGGGCGTGCATGTCTGCGGCGATATTGATCTGTTTTGTCGTGAGATTACCGCGCCGGTTATCGCGATTACTGGCTCTAATGCAAAAAGTAGTGTCACTACATTGGTGGGTGACATGGCTATGGCTGCGGGCATCGATGTGGGGGTTGGCGGTAATTTGGGCTTGCCGGTACTGGATATGCTGGCGCAAGGGGAGCAGGAACTATAC
>NZ_JBFGYC010000525.1:0-2846 GCF_041587635.1 Pontibacterium sp.
AGTGGCGTACCATCCTTTTTGACATTCTGGGTCTGGAACAGCGCAGCGATAGCGCTGACGGACAGATCAACCTGCGAATGGACGGGCATCATCACCGTCTGAGTTTTGTCGACAGTGATCAGGACTCTCTGGCCTACATCGGCTGGGAAGTGGATACCATTGACCAGTTTCAGGCGCTCTACAACCACCTGCAAGGCATGGGTATTGGCGTAGAGATGGCCTCCGAAGCCGATAAACAGGACCGCATGGTACTGGAGCTGATGAAGTTCCGTGGGCCGGACAATGTGCCGTTCGAAGTTTGCCTCTCCCCGTTCCACGACAACCAGCCGTATACCCCCAGCTGCCCGCGTTTTGGCGCTTTCAACACCGGCGATCTGGGCATGGGACACATTCTGATGTGTCACGAAGATACGCAGGCGGCGGTGAAGTTCTACCGCGAAGCGCTGGGCATGAAGATCTCCGACTACATCCATTGGGATGTGGCGAAAGCGACCTTCCTGCACTGCAACCCCCGCCATCACTCGGTAGCCGTCTGTAACCCGTGTTTCGGCACCGAAGCCGGCGAACTGAACCACTTTATGCTGCAGGCTGAAGATATCGATGATGTGGGTCGCGCTTACGACCGCGTATCTGAGCTGGACGTACCGCTGGTACTGACGCTGGGCAAACACACCAACGATAAGATGACCTCCTTCTATATGGTCACTCCGGCAGGGTTTGCGATCGAGTATGGCTACGGCGGTGCTGAAATTCACGACAGCGATGCCTGGGATGTGGAGCTGTATAACGCACCCAAAATCTGGGGCCATAATCTGGTCGAATAAGACCGCTATTCCCCTCCCCAGATAACCTGAGAACACACTAAGAATCGATCCTGAACCAAGATATTGCACTCATTATCTTGCACTTTTGGGCACCGCTACGGTGCCCCTTTTTTCCCATTTGGGAGACCTTTGAGCGTTAGGGTGAACTATGAATACAGAACAGATTCAGGGATACGCCGAGCGTATTCTTGGGGCTTTGCGTGAGCGCGCACCCATTGCGCCGCTGACCAGCGAAGCGCCCGATATGACCGTCGAGGACGCCTACCATATTTCCACCGCCCTGCTGGAGATGCGTAAAAAACAGGGCGAAGTGGTGATCGGCAAAAAGATCGGTATCACTTCCAAAGCGGTGCAGAACATGCTGAATGTGCACCAACCCGATTTCGGGTATCTCACAGACAAAATGGCATTTAGTCAGGGTCAGGAGATGCCGATCAGCGAGCAGCTGATCCAGCCAAAAGCGGAAGGTGAGATCGCCTTCATTTTAAAGAAAGACCTGATGGGGCCCGGCGTGACCAACGCTCAGGTACTGGCAGCAACCGACTTCGTTGTGCCCTGCTTTGAGGTGGTCGATTCCCGCGTTGAAAACTGGCAGATAAAAATTCAGGACACCGTGGCAGATAACGCTTCGTGCGGTCTGTTTATCCTCGGTGATCAAGCGGCCGATCCACGCAAAATTGATCTGCGCACCTGCGGCATGGTGGTGGAGAAAAACGGCGAAGTGATCTCCACCGGCGCAGGCGCTGCCGCATTGGGCAGCCCACTGAACGCTGTTGCATGGCTGGCGAATACATTGGGTCAGTTTGGTATCCCGCTAAAAGCCGGTGAAGTGATTCTGTCCGGTTCTCTGGTACCGCTGGAGCCGGTACAGGCTGGCGACTACATGTCTGTTTCTATCGGCGGCATCGGTTCCGCCTCAGTTAAATTTGTCTAAGGAGGCTGACCGTGAGTAAAAAACTCAAAGCCGCAATTATCGGACCGGGCAATATCGGTACCGATCTGCTGATCAAAATGTTCCGCTCCGAGTGGATTGAACCAGTCTGGATGGTCGGTATCGACCCGGAATCCGACGGCCTGAAACGTGCTCAGGAGATGGGTATTAAAACCACCGCTGAAGGCGTCGACGGTTTGCTGCCCCACGTGATCGAAGACGATATCCGTGTCGCCTTTGATGCCACCTCCGCGTACGTGCATGCCGAGAACAGCCGCAAGCTGAACGAGCTGGGTGTGATCATGATTGACCTGACCCCCGCTGCGATTGGTCCGTTCTGTGTACCACCGGTGAATCTGGCTGAGCATGCGCAGAATCTGGAGATGAACGTCAATATGGTGACCTGTGGTGGTCAGGCGACTATCCCAATGGTGGCCGCCGTATCTCAGGTTCAGGACGTGGAATACGGCGAGATTATCGCCACCGTATCCTCCCGTTCCGCCGGTCCCGGTACGCGTAAAAACATCGACGAATTCACCCGCACCACGGCCGCTGCGGTAGAGAAAGTCGGCGGCGCGGACAAAGGCAAGGCGATCATCATTATCAACCCGGCGGAACCGCCGCTGATCATGCGCGACACCGTGCACTGCCTGACCAAAGAAGCGCCGAACGAAGCCGCGATCACCGAATCCGTGCACGCGATGGTGAAAGAGGTGCAGAAATATGTACCGGGTTACCGTCTGGTGAATGGCCCAGTGTTCGATGGCAACCGTGTCTCCATGTTTATGGAAGTGGAAGGTCTGGGTGACTACCTGCCGAAATACGCAGGCAATCTGGACATCATGACAGCGGCCGGTTTGCGCACCGCTGAGATGTTTGCCGAAGAAGCGGCGAACGGTTCCATCACCCTGCCCAATCGCGGTTAAGCGGAGGATAACCCTATGAATCTGAAAGATAAAAAAGTCATCCTTCACGATATGAGTCTGCGTGACGGTATGCATGCCAAACGTCACCAGATCTCACTGGATCAGATGGTGGATGTGGCCACCGGACTAGATGCGGCAGGCATGCCACTGATCGAAGTCACCCAC
>NZ_JBFGYC010000526.1:0-2842 GCF_041587635.1 Pontibacterium sp.
GAGCTTCAAAATAGCGAGTGCCTGATTAGGTGTGCACTGCCATTGAGCCAATATATGTAACGCGCTGGTTAATCCAGTACTCATAGACGTATCCCCACTTCCAGATTTTAGGGTGCCCCGCTGAATCATATCCGATCAACCGGACACCTCCATCATAGTGTGCCGCGTTCGTTTTTGGTACCTCATAGCCCCGCGACTGCGACTGCACATTTCTTGCGCAACATATCCCGCAGCATCAAAATAGCAGGTGTGACTTGCTTCCGGCTTGGGCAGATCAACCAGACGCTTAACGGCTCTGATTGATAGTCGGGGAACAACCTGACGATATTGCCCGCATGCAGATCGGCACTCAGGTCCAGTATCGATTTAAAACCGATACCTTTTCCGGCCACCGCCCAACGCCTGACGATATCGGCATCGTTACTCTCCCGGTCACCGTGCACCCGAATACGGTGATTCTCACCGTCTTTGACGAATTCCCACGTGTCATACGCACGATTCCCCAACAGGTATCGTAAACAATTATGCTGGCGCAGATCCTCCGGGTGCTTTGGCACCCCAAACCGGGCCAGATAATCAGGGGACGCAAATGCAACACGCGCCACCGTTGCAACCTGAAACGCCACCATATTGGAATCTTCCGGCTCACCATAACGCAGCGCCACATCCACCCTATCGAGATAAAAGTCCGACAGCATATCCCCAACGCTAAGATGCATCGTCAGATCAGGATGACGTTCCATCGCCTCATCCAGCCATGGCAGCACGATGTTACGCCCCAAGTCAGACGACACGGATAGTCGTATCTCACCAGCGATCTTCCCGCGCATCGCATCCAGTGACGCCTTTCCCTCTTCAAGGGATGCCAGTGATTTCCGACAATGTAGCAAAAACCGCTCACCCTCTGCGGTAATGCGCAGCTGCCGAGTCGAACGAATAAACAGCTGTGTATCGAGCTGCTTTTCTAATCGTTTGAGCGCGGCACTGGCCGCAGCAGGCGTTATACCCAGCTGTTCAGCCGATGCCGTGATACTGCCCGTATCGGCGGTTCTCACAAATAGTGCTAAATCCGATGTATTCATTATCAAAATATTTTTGAAACTAATTAAGTCATTACCCTGTTTTTAGAGTATACATATTCACCCACAATGTCTTCATTCACTCAACGGAGACATCCCATGAAAGCAATTGGTTACCTGAAGTCACTGGACATCAGCCATCAGGATTCATTGATCGACATCGATCTGCCGACACCAACACCCACCGACAGGGACCTGCTGGTCAAAATTGACGCGATCTCGGTTAACCCCGTGGATACCAAGGTCCGCGTAAGAGCACAGCCGGAAAACGGTGAGCACAAGGTGCTGGGGTGGGATGCGGTTGGCGAAGTGATCGATGCAGGTGATCAGGCACAGTTCTATCAGAAAGGCGACAAAGTCTGGTATGCGGGCGATATCACCCGCCCAGGTACGAACTCTGAATATCATCTGGTCGATGAGCGCATCGTAGGTCGCAAACCTGAGTCCATATCCAATGCGGAAGCCGCTGCGTTTCCACTGACGGCCATCACCGCATGGGAACTGCTATTTGACCGCCTCGGTTTTGAACAAAGCACGTCAGCAGACAACGCCGGACGCAAGCAGCTTCTGATCGTGGGTGCTGCAGGTGGCGTAGGCTCCATTTTGGTCCAGCTTGCCGCACAACTCACCGATGCGGTCATCATCGGCACCGCTTCCCGTCCGGAAAGTCAGGCATGGGTGAAAGAGCTGGGTGCAGATTATGTGATTGATCACCGCAAACCGTTGAGCGAAGAACTGAAGCGCATCGGTATTGATAGTGTCACCCATGTCGCTTCGTTAAACGCGACTGAGCAGCATTATGACGAGATCGTTGAGAGCCTTGCGCCACAGGGTAAGCTGGCATTGATTGATGACCCGCAATCTCCTCTCGACATTATGAAGCTAAAAATGAAGTCGATCTCTCTGCATTGGGAATTTATGTACACCCGTTCAATGTTCAATACCGACGACATTGAAAAACAGCGTGATCTGCTGAACAGCATTGCAAATCTGATAGATGCCGGGCGCATCAAAACAACACTGGGTGAACACTACGGTCAGATCAACGCTGACAACCTGAAACGGGCGCACGCAAATCTCGAAAGCGGCAGAGCAATTGGCAAAATTGTTTTGGAAGGCTTTTAAGCACATTTAACACAGTGGAGGACACTCACATGACTCAACTCACCATCGTTGCCAATATCATCGCCAACACTGACAAAGTGGATCTGGTCAAAACCGAACTGGTCAAGCTGATCGATGTTACCCGCGCCGAAGAAGGCTGCATCAATTACGATCTGCATCAGGATAATGAAAACCCAGCGCATTTCATGTTCTACGAAAACTGGGCATCCCGTGAACTGTGGCAGGCACACATGGGCAATCAGCATTTGCAGGATTACCTGAGTGCAACCGAAGGGGCCGTTGCGCAGTTTACGCTGAACGAAATGACCGTCGTTGCTTAATCCTGCGATCCGCGCAGGATCCCTGAATAGCCGCTAAGATCAAATCAGAATAGCAATCGGGTTAGCCAGCCTATGGCTAACCCACCTTCACACCGGATAAACACTACGCGCTACCAACTACAGCGATAATCAGGAGAGTTTTAACGATGCTACTTGATACACCTGTATGTGATTTTGGCTGGAAAGCCCCCCACTTCACCTTAAATATCCCTTTGAATGCAGCACGTTTGGCCAAACGCCCATCAATCACACGGCCTAACACGGACTAGAGCACAGTTACCAGCAGGTAAGCTACAAGACACACCGAAAATGCGCGCC
>NZ_JBFGYC010000527.1:0-2839 GCF_041587635.1 Pontibacterium sp.
ACTCGTGATATCTCTATTATGGCACTTGCCTCTCTGGCAGAAACCCGCGATAACGAAACCGGGGCTCATATCCTGCGTACCCAACGCTACGTTAAGGCGCTAGCGCTTGAACTGCGGAAGAATCAAAAATATAAAGATCAACTTAGCGACGAGACGATTGATCTACTTTTCAAATCTGCCCCCTTACATGATATAGGCAAAGTAGGTATCCCAGACAGCATCCTTCTTAAGCCAGGCAAACTGACGGATGAAGAGTTCACTGTGATGAAAACACATGCTGAACTAGGAAGCGATGCCCTGCTCAGAGCAGAAGAGGGTTCAGACGATCAGGATTCTTCGTTCCTTCGCTACGCTAGAGAGATTGCCCTATGTCATCATGAAAAATGGGATGGCAGCGGATATCCGGCAGGGCTTACTGGCGAAGCAATTCCTCTCTCAGGCCGCCTAATGGCGGTCGCCGATGTTTACGATGCATTGATCTCAAAACGCGTATACAAACCAGCTTTCGATCATGACAAAGCCAGTGGCATTCTTAAAGAAGGACGTAGTAACCACTTCGATCCAGACGTGATTGATGCATACATAATGATCGAAGATCAATTCCGACAGATTGCAGCCGATTTCAAAGATTAACTTCGCAACGAGAAAAAACAGATGAAAAAACTAGCACCCCTGTTTATCGCCACTCTACTCAGTACCCCCGTAGTTGCGGATACCTTCACTGTAGGCGTCGTACCGCAGTTTGACGTCAAAACCCTACACAAAATCTGGGATCCTATCCTTCAGGAAGTATCACAGCGTACCGGTCACAGCTTCAAACTAAAGGGATCCCCCGACATCCCGACCTTCGAAAAAGAGTTTGCGGAGGCCAAGTTCGATTTTGCTTACATGAACCCTTACCACTACACCATTGCTCAGCACTACAAACCATTACTGAGAGATACTGGACGCAAGCTTTTTGGCGTACTGGTGGTAAAAAAGGGAAGTGGTATCAACTCACTTGAGCAACTGCAGAACAGCACCATCGCGTTTCCAGCTCCTAACGCACTGGGTGCATCTCTAATGATCCGAGGAGAGTTAAAGGAAATCTACAACATAGATTTCACGCCTAAATACGTTAAAACCCACTCATCCGTGTACCTCAATACCGTGCTTGGACGTACCCTATCAGGCGGCGGCGTGCAAAAGACCTTCAACAACCAAAAAGCCGAAATAAAAGATAAGCTGGAGATTCTGCATCAAACCCAAAAAGTATCGCCACACCCATTTGTCTATAAAGCAAGTCTGCCTTCCAATGTGGCAGAACAAGTTAAAGCTGCGCTTCTGAATATGGCCCAAAGCGCCGACACACAAGCTCTTTTGGCAAAAGTACCTTTTAAAAAGATTGGTCTGGCAACCGATGCTGACTACGACGACGTACGCCGTTTAAACCTAGAGCGCTACTACGTCAAGCCAAACTGATACGGACAGTGGAATGAACCTCAACGGAAAAATTGTTTCTCCAGTCGTGTTTTGTCTGGCTGTGTTCCTGATACTGATAGAGTTTGCCTTTATCCCGTACTTTGAACAGAGACAACTGGAGGCGATCATCTCAGGAGAACAATCTGAACTTGAGGTACTGGCGCCGATTATTGCCGAAGAAATCATCGCGGGCGACATTGCAAAGATTTACAGCATCCTTGCCCAACAGGAAAAAATGCACGCAGACGAGAGCGGTGCTGGTATCACCCTGCGCGATGCCAGCGGTATGCAGATCTACCCTATGCATGACCGCTCCTCGGCGATCACTAAAAGCCAAGATGATTATCGTTTTCTCACACAGAAAGTCGATTGGGGTAACGAATCTATTGGCCTACTCACATATGGTCTGGAGATTAAGCGAGAACTGAAAGAGGTTCACGAGCAACTGGCGTGGCTACGCATCGCAACCATCACGCTATGCTTGGTTATTATCTTGGTCAGTGGCTGGTGGATTCGACGCCTGATCGTGCGCCAGATCGTCCAGCTTCGCGATGCCGCTCAGGAACTTGAGAAAGGCAACTACGACAGTGCGCTAGAAGCTGATACCTCAGATGAAATAGGAGACTTGATTCGGTCGTTTAACAAAATGCGCCTGACAATCAAGGAGAAAAATACCAACCTAACCGCGGCTATGCTTCAGGCAGAAGAGGCAACCAAAACCAAAGGTGAGTTTCTGGCTAACATGAGTCATGAGATCCGCACACCGATGAATGCGGTTATAGGGCTTAGCTTCCTAGCCTTGGAAACAGAACTATCGCCCAAGCAACGTGACTACCTCACCAAAATCCAGGGTTCCGCAAAAAGCCTACTCGGCATCATCAATGACATCCTCGATTTTTCCAAAATCGAGGCCGGCCACATGGAGATAGATCACAGCAGCTTCCGTCTGGATGATGTCCTGGAGTCTGTATGCACGGTGATTGGACTCAAAGCCGAGGAGAAAAACCTGGAGTTACGGATACAGCGTGACTGTCGTATCCCCTCAAACCTTATGGGCGATTCGCTCCGTCTGACCCAGATACTGCTCAACATTGCTAATAATGCGGTAAAGTTCACCCATGCAGGAGAAGTGAGTGTCACCGCTCGGCTGCAGGCCCATACCGGAGACCAGGTTCAGATACGCTTCGAACTGAAAGACACCGGCATTGGCATGAGTCAGGATCAAATCAGCCGCTTATTCTCCTCCTTCTCTCAAGCGGACGCATCAACCACGCGAATTTATGGTGGAACGGGATTGGGGTTAGCAATCTGCAAACAACTCAGTGAGTTGATGGATGGCACCATAGAAGTTCACAGCACGCCTGCTCAAGGAAGCTTG
>NZ_JBFGYC010000528.1:0-2835 GCF_041587635.1 Pontibacterium sp.
ATACAACAGCCAGACGCTGACTGATCTGCATTCATTGTCATCCGAGATTCAGAAGATGGACGGTGTGGTGCGTCAGGACCTGATGGCACTGGATACCGTAGACAACATCTCTCAGGAAGGACTAGGTAGCATCCGTTTCGAATGGATGATGAAAATGGCTCCGCAAACGGATGCCCAGGTAACCCGTATTCAAGAGGCTGTAGCCCGGTTGCCGTTGTTACAGAACACCTTGGTGGCGGAGGATGGCAAAGCCGCGGCGATCTATATACCGATCGAATCGAAATCAGAAAGCTACCGGCTCTCGCAAGAGATTCAGACGGTCATTGATACGCTGGATAGCCAGAATCAATACTATATGGCCGGTTTGCCCGTGGCAGAAGATACCTTTGGAGTGGAGATGTTTATCCAGATGGCGATCTCTGCGCCACTGGCGGGCTTGATGATCTTTATCCTGATGTGGGTGTTCTTCCGCTCATTCCTGCTGATCACCGCACCGATGATTGTGGCGATGGCGACGGTGATAATCACGATGGGCCTGCTGATCGGGCAGGGTTACACCGTGCATATCATGAGTTCGATGATCCCGATATTTTTAATGCCTATTGCGGTGGTGGATTCGGTGCATATCCTGTCCGAGTTTGCTGATCGCTACCGTCCTGGCGAAAATCCACGCAAAGCGTTGGCGGAGGTGTTGAGTCATCTGTTTACGCCGATGTTGTATACCTCAGTGACGTCCGCCGTCGGCTTTGCATCGTTGGCATTTACGCCGATTCCTCCGGTACAGATCTTTGGTCTGCATGTGGCCGTGGGTATTCTTCTGGCCTTTATCCTGACGATTATTTTTGTACCTGCATACATTGTGAGTTTGTCTGAAAAACGTCTGGCCGCACTCAAAGATCACAACATCGAAGAAGAAGACAACTCTGCGTTGGGTCGTTTGTTGGTGAAGGCGGGTCAGTTCTCTCTGGCACGAGCAAAGGGCCTGGTCATTGGCTTCATCGCGTTGGTGATGGTGTCGGCTTACGGTGTCAGTCAGATTCAGATTAACGATAACCCGATTCGCTGGTTCAAAGAGGATCACCGTTTGCGGGTTGCAGACATAGTGATGAACGCTCATTTTTCTGGCACCTATGAAGCCTATCTGGTGTTGGAAAAGCAGGACCTGTCCGAAGAACGTGTATCTCTTAAGCAGGCACTGACCCAGGCAGCTGCGGGTGATTCTGCCGTGGCGACGGCGTTGTCCGATATCCTGGCGCAGGCTGAAAACGAGCAATTTCAGACCTATACCGATAACTTGATCAACGTGTTTGATGAAGCATCGTATAACCGGCCGGAGCAGGAAGCATTGTGGCTGAAACTCATGGCGGTGACCGAAGACGCTCAGCAAAGTGCCAAGTACTTTCTGACGCCGGAAGCGCTGGAGTATCTGGATAGCTTACAAGCACACCTGAATGCATCGGAGTTGATTGGTAAATCGAACGGTCTGCCGACGTTATTAAAGACGGTATATCGTGAGCTGAACGGCGGAGATGCCGAGCAATACACTTTGCCGGGTAATGCGTCAGCGGCAGCTCAAACGATTCTGAGCTATCAGTCCTCACACCGTCCCAACGACCTATGGCATATGGTGACGCCAGATTACCGATCCAGTGTGCTCTGGTTGCAGCTGAAAAGCGGTGATAACCAGGACATGAGCCAAGTGATTGAACTGGTTGATCGCTACGTTGCGGCCAATCCGTTGCCACAAGGTGTTGAGGCAAACTGGGCCGGTCTCACCTATATCAACGTCGTCTGGCAGGATCAGATGGTGAATGGGATGTTGAACAGCTTACTGAGCGCCTTTGCGATGGTGCTGTTGATGATGGTGTTCTTGTTCCGCTCGGTGAAAATTGGTCTGTTGTCCATGTTGCCGCTGACCGTGACGATCCTGTTTATCTATGGCCTGATTGGTCTGATTGGCAAGGATTACGACATGCCAATTGCGGTGCTGAGTGCGCTGACGTTGGGATTGTCCGTCGATTTCGCGATCCATTTCCTTGAGCGAACCCGCGCAATTTATCGTGAAACGGGCGAATGGCAGCTCACTATTGAAGAGGTGTATAAAGGTCCGGCAAGGGCGATTAGCCGCAATGCGGTCGTTGTCGCCGTTGGCTTTACACCGCTCTTGTTTGCCCCGTTGGTCCCATACATCACGGTGGGCTTCTTTTTAGCCACCATCATGGCGGTGTCTGCTGTCGTTACCGTCCTGCTGTTGCCTGCGGTGATGGATAGCATCCGAAACAAAAATGCTCTGTTTGGTATGAAGAAGGAGAAACAGAATGTCTGATCTGATTCGCTCCCTGTTTTTAACGGCCGCATTGGCCATAACACCTGTGGTGACGTCTGCTCAGGCTGCTGATATGACGGATGTAAACGAGATTGTGAGTCAGTCGAATCTCGCCGCCTATTACAAAGCAAACGACGGTCGGTCTGAGGCGCGGATGGTGATCACTGACGGGCAAGGGCGAAAGCAGACCCGTCAGTTTACGATTCTGCGGTATGACCGTGCCGATGGCGGTGATCAGGACTTTCTTGTGGCCTTTAGCCGTCCGGCAGATGTTCGTAACACCGTATTTATGGTCGCGAAACATACCACGAGCGATGATGATCGCTGGCTCTACCTGCCCAGTCTGGACCTGGTCAAGCGGATCTCAGCGGGGGATAAGCGTACCAGCTTTGTCGGATCTCACTACTTCTATGAAGATGTCTCCGGGCGTAATATCAGTGAAGACGAGCATACGCTGGTGGATACCACGGATGAACATTATGTGGTGGATAACACACCTAAAGACCCAG
>NZ_JBFGYC010000529.1:0-2830 GCF_041587635.1 Pontibacterium sp.
CCCCCGTGGGAATCCATACAGCCCTTAATCTACACCACAGAGACCTAACCTCGCTAAGCATTCCCAGCCCTCTACAGCCGATCTCCCGCGTGTAGTAAACTGATTCGTAAAGAAAATCAGTCAACGTAAGCAGATCAACACATGATCATCCATTGCACCAAAAAACTGGCAGATAAACTAAAAAAACACCATCCCATCAGTGCGACTGTGTTATCCGCACCAGGCAGCGACACCAGTCTTGGTGAATGGCATGCGAACTTTATAACCGTGGCACGGCGTACGATGCTGCTGTTTATCCATAATTCCACACGCTTTTCTTTTATCGTGCCGGAAGTGAAGGCTGCCGATTACAAGCGCCTGGATGAACTGTTTCATAAGGGGCTGCTCAACACCATGCAGGCGATGGGGTATCGGGAAGAGTTAATTTGTGCAGCAGCAGGACGTCATGACCCCATCCAGCTGGATAGCAAAACCGACCGCAGTATCTTAGGTAGCTTGAATCAGATCGGGCAGGGCTTGGAATATACAGTGTGGTATGACGGTTACGAAGCGGTGATCGAAGATTTCTGGCATCATTCGGCGCGGTTGTGTGATCGTCCCACCAGTACCAAAGGCATGAAACAGGGTGAAGCACTTTTCCCGGCCAAAGCGATGCAAACCTATCTAGGTTTTGAACCAGAAAAGACGGTTAAGGATGTCATGATCGATACGGTACTTGCTCGGGTTGAGAAGGATTTTGCACGGCTTGAACAGGGCATGTTATCCGCCGAAGAGCTAGAGCAGCACATCACGAATAGCCCCAATGTGATTCCATTCAAACGACCTTAGCCGCTTCAATATTTGATATGCATTCCCACGCGGAGCATGGGAACGAGGTAGTTGCCGGGCCGCGCGCGACACACATCATGCTGTGTGACTGCTGACGACCAATCCACGATCAGATACACTGCATCTTATTGTTTTTTATAACAGAAGCAGCGGACGCTTCATCGCTTTAACTCCTCTGCATCTGTACTCACACAAGGCATACTTTTTCATGGAAAACTTCTCCCAGACTGCAGCGTTTATCTGGTCGGTTGCTGATCTTCTACGCGGTGATTTTAAGCAAAGCCAGTACGGACGAATCATCCTGCCATTTACGCTATTGCGCCGTTTGGAGTGTGTCTTAGAAGCCGACAAAGCCAAAGTGCTGGCCAGCTACAAAAAGGTTGAGGCGATGCCGTTGCCAGAGGAAGCGAAAGAACGGCAGATTCTGCACTGCATAGAGCAGAAGTTCTTCAATACATCGCCTATGACACTGGAGACGTTGAGCCAGTCCAGTATCAAAGACGATCTGGAACACTACGTTCAGTGCTTTTCCCGTGATGCCCGTGAGATTTTCGAACACTTTAAATTTGATGAATTCGTCGGCCAGCTCAACGATGCCAACCTGCTCTATAAAGTGGTGCAGAAGTTCAAAGGTATGGACCTCAGCCCGCAGGCGATCTCCAACCACGAGATGGGGCTGGTGTTTGAAGAACTGATCCGTCGTTTTGCGGAAAGCTCAAACGAAACGGCCGGGGAGCATTTCACCCCACGCGATATCGTGCGCCTCACCACCTCGCTGGTGTTTATGGAAGATGACGATGCGCTGACCAAAGAGGGGATGGTCCGCACAATCTACGATCCCACAGCCGGTACGGGCGGCTTCCTCTCCAGTGGTATGGAATACGTCTACAGCATGAACCCGAATGCCCGTATCACGCCCTTTGGTCAGGAGCTGAACCCAGAATCTTACGCAATCTGTAAAGCAGATATGCTGATCAAAGGACAAAGCGTCGATAACATTAAGCTGGGTAACACACTGTCTAATGATCAGCTCAGTGCTGAAAAATTCGACTACATGCTGTCAAACCCACCGTTTGGTGTGGATTGGAAGAAAGTCGAAAAAGAGATTAAAGACGAACAGCAGGTAAAAGGGTTTGATGGCCGGTTCGGGCCGGGCTTGCCGCGTGTCTCTGACGGCTCGCTGCTCTTCCTGATGCATCTGATCAGCAAACTGCGTGACCGTTCTTCAACTTCAGATACCGATTCCTCAGAAACCGGGGCTTCCGATACATCAGGCACACAACACGGCGGTGCCCGTATCGGCATCATCCTCAACGGTTCGCCCCTGTTTACCGGCGGCGCAGGCAGCGGGGAAAGTGAAATTCGCCGTTATATTCTGGAAACCGACCTGCTGGAAGCGATTATCGCGCTGCCGACCGATATGTTCTACAACACCGGCATCGCCACCTATGTGTGGGTGTTGTCCAATAAGAAAACCGCTGAGCGCCGGGGTAAAGTACAGCTGATCAACGGAGCGAAGCTCGGCGGCAAAATGCGTAAATCGCTGGGTTCTAAACGTAACATCCTCAGTGACGATGATATTCGAACCATCACCCGTGATTTTGGTGCCTTTGATGAAGCCACTGCCATTGATGCCACCCATCAGCAACCGTTGACCAAAATCTTCGACACCACCGATTTTGGTTATCGCCGTATCACCATTGAGCGACCGCTACGACTGTCGGTACAGATGGACAGCGAGCGCCTGCAAAGCCTGCGTTTTGCGCCAAAACCCTACAATGCCGCGATGAAATGGGTCTGGAGCGAGTACTTCGAGCATCTTGCAGAACCTGATGCCGAGGTACTGGCCAACAACGAAACAGCAATTCGTGCCGCGTGCAAACAACGCTTTACCGAACTGAAAGAAAAACAGATTAAAGACATGCTGGATATTTCCTTCTGGCAAGCCCGCCAAACCCTGCTGCGTAAAGCCTATAGTCTGCAAACCCAGCTGGCTGAGCAG
>NZ_JBFGYC010000530.1:0-2829 GCF_041587635.1 Pontibacterium sp.
CCGCCTTGGCGGTAATCTGACGAACTGTGGTTTCGGCGAAACCGTTCTCTGCAAAAAGCACTTCTGCAGCCCGAACAATGCTCTGAGATGTATCCAGATGCGGCATCCTAACTCCCGAACCTGCGTTTGAAACTAAACATGCATACCATTATAGCGTCTAAGGCCCGCCACATATCAAGTTTTAATTCTTGTTTTAAAGAGAAATAAAACGGTTTTTTGCCAAACGGTTGTACCACTTGGTCAAAATTCCATCACCAGAGTCCACTGCGAAGGATGAAAGCTTATCCTGCAGGCTCTTTTTCTCCTCATATCGAACAACATACACATCGGCGTTTTCACACGCTTCGGTCAGATACTCATCGGAGGTGATCAATTCATCAACAAGATTGGCATCAATTGCGCGTTTACCGAACCACACTTCACCGGTTGCTACTTTGTCGATATCTACACTTGGACGATACTCAGAGACAAACTCCTTAAACAACTCATGAGTGTCCTCAAGCTCCTCAAGAAACTTCTGTCGGCCCTTGTCCGTATTCTGGCCAAACATCGTCAGGGTTCGCTTGTACTCGCCTGCCGTTAACACTTCAAAATCGATGTCGTTTTTCTTCAACAAGCGATGAAAGTTAGGCAACTGTGCAATCACCCCGATAGACCCTACGATGGCAAACGGCGCGGCTAACACACGATCTCCTAAACAAGCCATCATATAGCCACCACTTGCAGCCACCTGATCCACACAGATAGTAAGAGACACCTGCTTACGTTTAATTCGCTCTAGCTGTGACGATGCCAAACCATAGGAATGCACCATGCCGCCACCGCTTTCCAGACGAACAACTACCTCATCTTCCGGCTCAGCCAACGTCAGCACGGCGGAAATCTCTTCACGCATAGGCTCCACATCAGATGCTCGGATATCACCATCAAAATCGAGCACATACACACGCTTGCGACGCGCCTCATCTTCAGCTGGTTTCTGCTTCTTCCGGGCTTTACGCTCGGCCTTCTCTTTCTTCTTTTCTTCTTTAATCAGCGCTTTCAGCTCATCCCTATCCAGAACGGCCTCCTCCAGCTGCTGCTTCATCTCTTCCAGCTCTTCATTGAGATGAGTGATCTCTACTGTGCCATGATCACCGGTTTTCCGGCCTCGAGACGCAATGGCCGCAATACCGCCCACTACGGTAATGATTGCCAGCACAATAGTGACGGACTTGGCCAGAAACAGACCATAGTCACTCAATAATTCCATCACAGCGTTTTCTCCGCAGACATGTAGTATCAAAATTGGCCGCCAGGCGGCAGTCGGATGACCGACAAACAACATCAACCCGGGCGAAACATTCTGTACAGACCACGAATTGACACAGGCAAAGCCATAAATACGACCAATACCCACAATTTCAGTGCTGATTGTTGTTAAGTCCGAGCGGCAGCTAATGTAACATAAAAGCCCTCATAGTAACCGGACACTTCCACCCCTGACCGGCGGGAGATCCAGCACCCTGAATCGGACTTTCATACCTCATGACCAATATCACTGTTGAACGCGTTATCGAAAAACTTCCAAGCCGTTTTGTTGCCGACAACGCGAAAGACTTTGCAGCTGTATTTCAGTTCGTGATTGAAGATGGGGATGACTTTAACATCCAGATCAATGACGGCACGTGCACCGTAGAAAAAGGCGAACATCCAGACCCGAATATCACCCTGATTATGGACTCCGACACAGTCGTAGACGTTGTAACAGGCACGACAGACGGCATGAGCGCCTTCTTAAAAGGACGCCTGCGCGCAGAAGGCAATGTAATACTGGCGACAAAGCTGGGCAAATTGTTTACGAAAGATAAACAAAACTGATTATCACAGAGGGGGCCATCAACAAGCCCCCACTCTCAAACACTAATCAGCCAATCCTGCGAAAAAATGATCGATCAACTTTCGCGCAATTGTAAATGACGGCGGAATAGAAGGCAGGCTATTTTGGTCAAACCATTGCGCATCTAGAATCTCAATACCATCGGGAACGATCTCACCCGCTTCATAATCGGCAAAGTAGCCCAGCATTAATGAATGCGGAAATGGCCAGGATTGGCTGCAGTGATAGGTCACGTTACCTACTTTTATACCAACCTCTTCCATCACTTCGCGTGCGACAGCAGCCTCCGCAGACTCTCCTGCCTCAATGAAACCGGCCAACGTGCTATAACGCTTTTCGTCAAAATGTGCAGCATGAGCCAACAAGCAGCGCTCTTCATGGCGAACCAGCACGATAATGCACGGAGAAATACGCGGATACTGCACAAGCCCGCAACTGACACACTCCAGCGCCAGATCATCCTTATGCGGTGTCAATGCTGTCGCACAGCGAGAACAGAAACGGTGATTGGTATGCCAGGTCGCAATCTGCGATGCCCGCGATAGCAATCCGTACATCTCTTCATCGTCAGCCGCTGCCAGTAAGCGCCGTAACCCCCAACGCTCTGTACACTTATTTAGCAGATCATCCGATTCATTGGCCTCAATCAATATAAGACGATGCGCAATTCCCTTATATTCCCCTACGGGGTATTCGGCTTTTGATTTGCGACGCAATGTCTTCACTGTATTTTCATCACAACGAAGCACGCCTTGCTCATTACCAATCAGACGACCGCTTTCTACTACGAGATATTCAGTTTTCACGCTGCAGCCCTATTTGCACTATTGACTTATTCCAAAAATGAATATGATTATATTTTTTAAAAATATGCTTATAAATCGGTATCATATCTAGGGTTTTCCCTATTTCTCCACGACCAAAGTGGTTTTTTTTACATATTAATACCC
>NZ_JBFGYC010000531.1:0-2824 GCF_041587635.1 Pontibacterium sp.
CCGGATCCACGATTCGGGTTTCCACCGACATGATAGGTTTACCAATAGAGGCAAGACGCCCTTCCTGTTCATCCGGTGCAAGCACAGTGGCAAGCGGTGCCATTTCGCTTTGCCCATAACAGTTGAACAACTGACAACCCGGCAGACGGTCCTGCAACTCGGCGACGATAGGTTCCGGCATGATGGATGCGCCGTAATAG
This sequence comes from Pontibacterium sp., assembly GCF_041587635.1. Classification (NCBI taxonomy): domain Bacteria; kingdom Pseudomonadati; phylum Pseudomonadota; class Gammaproteobacteria; order Oceanospirillales; family Oceanospirillaceae; genus Pontibacterium; species Pontibacterium sp. Next base: position 201 of record NZ_JBFGYC010000531.1, read on the forward strand.
ATATTCACCAGTGAGCTGAGGTCGTTCTGTTCAAAACCCTCGTGCTGTAATAAGCCGATCCAGACGGTGGGTGGGGCAAATACTGAGTTCAGCTTTTCGTGGCTGATGGCGTTGAAAATTGCATCCGGAGTCGGAGTCTGCAATATGCAGTTCATCGCCCCTGTCATCAATGCAGGCATGGTAAAGACGTGCATCTGGGCGGAGTGATAAAGCGGCAGGGCGGCAAGTAAGCGGTCATTGGATCTGAGCTGTAGGTGCTGAATACAGCTGCTGTATTCAGCCATAAAACCCCGGTGGGTATGCATCGCGCCTTTCGGATGTGAAGTGGTTCCTGAGGTATACAGAATTTGTACGATGTCAGTGTCGCATATCGATACCTGTGGTGGTGAGGCATCGGAGTCGGCCTGTGCGAGCTGCAGAATATCCGGCTGCTCTGCGCTGAGGTTGGTCGTATGCAGGCTGCCGCGCTGTGTGATCTGGGTGTCGTTAACAACGGCGTCTGCATTGTCCGCCAGTTCGTCATCGACATAGATAGCCGATGCCCCGGACTGCTTGAGCAGATAGAGCAGTTCTTCTTTAACCAGTGCAAAGTTGATCGGTACGTGGATTAGGCCGGAGCGAGCACAAGCCAGAAATAACAGCAGATAAGCGTCGGAGTTTTTACCGTATGCCGCGACGCGGTCACCCTGCTTTAAGCCGCTCGATAGCAGATGGTTGGCAACGCGGTTAACCGCCTGATCCAACTCGCGGTAACTCCAGCGACGGGATTGAAAGAGTAAAGCATCCTGATTGGCATAACGTTGAGCGGCGCGGCGCAGACCGTCGCCAATCGTGTTTACCGTGGCAATTTCTACTTCAGGGAGCATCATATCCGCCTTCTTATTGTTGTTATTTAAGACGAGTGTCTGTTAGAAGGCGGGTTGCTGACAATGATCAAACTGTCCAAAGGATTTGATCAAAGAGGACAGCTAATTATTGAGTGGCTTGATTGCTCATGTACAGGCTGGGAGAAACACCGGTCCAGTTCTTAAATGCCCGGCAAAATGCGGCTTGCTCGGTAAAGCCGACCAGTTGACTGGTTTCCGCAACGGACAGGGATTCTTCGGTCAGCAGGCGGATCGCCATATCGCAGCGTACCTGATCCTTTATCTGCTGAAAGCTGGCGCTTTCGTCTTTCAGTTTGCGGCGCAGAGTACGGGAGGTCATATGCAGTCGGTTGGCGATCTCCTCCAGTGTCGGGGGCTGCTCCAGACCCTGTTTGAGAATCTGCCGTCGTACCTGAGTACTGAGGGAGTGATCGCTCCCCACCCGGCGTAATACCTCCAGCGGTGACTGACGCAGGAACAACTCCATCTCAATTGGATCGCGGGCGAGGGGTAAGGTCAGCAGTTTACTGTTGAAGGTGAAACCGGCAGTGGGCTGATCGAACAAGAGATGATCACCAAACATGGAGGGGTATTCATCCACATGATTCGGTGGTGGGTAATTAAAACGGGTGGAGTGAATCGGGACCTGAGTATTAACCAGCCAGCAACTGAGTCGCTGCCACATCAGCAGAATGAACTCCTGCAACAGGTGGTCGGGATCGTATTGTGGCTGTTTCAGTGTTGCGGAAATATCCACAAGGTCACCGTCATGGTAGATCGAAAACACGATCTCATCCTGTACCGCATTATAGAAACGGATGCTCTGCTGCAACATCGCGCCCAAGGTCTTGAGCTGAAATAACGATTCCATCATCAGTGCAAACACGCCGTTTTTACAGGGCCGTGCGGTGAGCCCCATAAACTCATCTCCGGTGCACCGCCACACCGCTTTGATCAGGTTGGCCAGCTGTACTTCCGTGATCCGTGCATTGGGTTGGTGAATCAATTCAGCCGGGACGGCGGCACGTTCGAGCAACGGAATCGGGTCGAGATCGGCCAGAAGCGGCCCATGAAGGCAGGCTTGAATGTAGTGATTGGAGACCAGTTTACGCTTCATTGTTGGTAGTGGTTTTCCCGTATTTATTCTGAGCATACCTCGTTGCCGCGTGAGGTACAAAACCTACCTTAGATTGATCCGGCAACAGCCGACAACGGTCATTTTTATCAAATAGATTGTCTGTATCGGTCATATAACCGTCGTCCCGCTTTACCGGATACTGCCTGCCACAAGAACAACAATGAACCTGGCAGGAGTAAACGGCCGATGAATATCACACATAAAGTCGCTGTCGTCAGTGGCGGTGCCTCGGGACTGGGGTTGGCGACCAGCCTACGACTGTTGGCTGAAGGGGCGTCAGTGCTGGTGCTGGACCTGAACGAAGATGCTGGCCAGACACTGGCTGCACAATACCCTGAGCATGTTTTGTTTTCCTGCACCGATGTGACCAACGCAGATGCCGTTGAGCAGGCAATTGATCAAGCGATGGCGCGGTGGCAACGGCTGGATATCTGTATCAACTGCGCGGGTGTTGTGGCGGCGGGGCGGGTGTTGGGGCGCGAGGGAGCGTTGCCACTGGTGCAGTTTAGTAATGCCATCAATATCAATCTTAACGGTACCTTCAATGTGCTGCGTGTTGCGGCTGAGAAGATGGCGGCTGGAAAAGACGGCGAGCAGGGTGTCATTATCAATACTGCCTC
>NZ_JBFGYC010000532.1:0-2814 GCF_041587635.1 Pontibacterium sp.
GAGAAAGCGCATCCGGAAGTCTTCAACTTGCTGTTGCAGGTGATGGATAACGGTACGCTGACCGATAACAACGGCCGCAAAGCAGACTTCCGCAATGTTATTCTGGTGATGACAACGAATGCGGGTGCTGAGCAGATGGCGCGTAACTCGATTGGTTTTGCTCATCAGGATCACTCTACCGATGGTATGGAAGCGATTCGTAAGCTATTTACGCCTGAGTTCCGCAACCGTTTGGATGGCATTATTCAGTTTAAAGCGCTGGGTACGGATATCATAAAAGGTGTGGTTGATAAGTTCTTGACCGAGCTTCAGGTGCAGCTGGACGAAAAGCATGTGGTTCTGCATATGGATGATGCAGCGCGTAGCTGGTTTGCAACCAACGGATATGATGAGCAGATGGGTGCGCGTCCGATGAAGCGAATGATTCAGGAGAAACTGAAGAAGCCGCTTGCTGAAATGATTCTGTTCGGAGAGCTTGCCGAAGATGGCGGTGATGTTGCGATTACCGTTGATGACGAAGGCAATCTGAGCGTGGAGGTGATGGAGGCAGCCTGATGGCTGCCCCCATAAGTCCGGTCGGGCGATAAATTAACGCGCGCGGTAGACGATACGTCCTTTGCTCAGGTCGTAAGGTGTCAACTCGACCTTTACTTTATCGCCAGTCAGGATGCGGATGTAGTTTTTACGCATCTTGCCGGAGATGTGCGCTGTAACAACGTGACCGTTTTCCAACTCAACACGGAACATAGTGTTGGGAAGCGTGTCGATCACGGTGCCGTCCATTTCAATGCTATCTTCTTTAGCCATTCAGTAGCTACCTCTTAAGGCCTTGCAGATCCAAACCCGATTTTTTAAGCGCAGTATTGTGCCTGAAATGTTCAGGCATATCAAAGAGATTAAAGAAAAAGGGCGGGGAAAATTGTTTCAGTTAGGTGATGGACACCCAGTGTCCGTCGAGTAGTAATTCAATCGGTCGGAACATGATCTTATAATTCATCTTCCGACACTCTCTTACCCAGTATCCCAGATAGACGTATTGCAGGCGGCGGCGCTTTGCTTCAGCGATCTGCCATAGTATGCAAAACGTACCAAGGCTGCGTTTTTCTTCGTCTGGATCGTAGAACGTGTAGATAGGAGAGAGTCCTTGCTCTAGCTCGTCACAAACGGCAATAGCTAAAAGCTTGTTGTCGCTGTCACGAAACTCGAAAAAGATTGTTTCCTGTGCGCCATCAACCAGAAACGATGTGAACTGATCGATGCTAGGAGGGTGCATGTCTCCGTCCTTGTGGCGCAGGTTGATGTAGCGGGCGTACAGGTCGTAATATTCTTGCGTGAATTGCGGGGCAACTGCACGAAAAGTCAGGTCCTTATTCTTTGCCAGCACGCGTTTTTGGCTTTTGCTGGCGGCAAATACGTCCGTCGGTATACGCACCGAGATGCATGCCTGACACTCTTTGCAGTGGGGGCGGTAGATATGCCCGCCGCTCCGTCTGAACCCTAGATCGGATAACTGACTGTAGGTATCTTTGGTGATGACCGCGTGCGGATCCACAAACAGGGTTTTCGCCTGCCGGTCTTTCAGATAACTGCAATCATGTTCAGGCGTTGCGTAAAAATGCAAAGTCTTCAGGTTTGTCATCTGGGAGTCTCCCCGAAACTCAGTCTCTCAGGATTAAACACCCAGTCATGGCCGGATGTCTGATCCAGATACTTGTTCAGGTAGCGTTTAAACTCTGCTCTTGGAATCTCTTTTGCCCCAAGACTTTTCAGGTGATTGTTGCTTACCTGACAGTCGATTAAAGCATAGCCCCAGTTTTGCAGTTGTTCGACCATGAGAACGAATGCAATTTTAGATGCGTCCGTTTCTCGGCTGAACATTGACTCACCAAAGAACATTTTGCCCATCGCCAGGCCGTACAGTCCACCGACGAGCCGCCCATTTATCCGCAGTTCTACTGAATGGGCAATGCCTTGCCTGTGAAGGTCGCAATACGCACCCTTCATCGCGCGGGTAATCCAAGTGCCATCTCCATTAGCGCGAGGCTCGGCGCAAGCGTCGACGACAGCTTCGAAATCAGTATCAAAGCTGACATCGTAATCCTGTTTGCGGATCCGTTTGCGTAAGCTGCGGGATATATGGAGCTGTTCAGGGAATAGGACGCAGCGAGGATCTGGACTCCACCACAGGATAGGTTCACCTTGGTTGTACCAAGGGAAAATGCCCTGACGGTATGCTTCCTTGAGTCGTGCCGGGCTAAGGTCACCCCCCGCAGCGAGTAGGCCGTTGGGTTCCTTTAGTGCGGTATGTATAGCAGGAAAGCTATTGGATTCGTTGTCTAACCAAGCGATCATAAGACAGCGGAAAAGCGGGCGCGAAACGCCCGCATTTCCTTATTTCTCCAGATCGTCCAGGAAGCGTTCAGCATCCAGTGCGGCCATGCAGCCAAAACCTGCGGAGGTGATTGCCTGGCGATAGATGTGATCGCATACATCGCCAGCCGCGAATACACCTTTTACAGACGTCTGAGTTGCGTTGCCTTCAGTGCCGCTGTGGATCTTGATGTAGCCATCTTTCATATCCAGCTGGCCTTCGAAGATGTCGGTGTTCGGTTTGTGGCCGATAGCAACGAAAACGCCGGCCAGTTCCAGATCTTCATCGACGCCCTGGAGCAGCAGGGGCAGGTGCGCGTCATCTCCAACCCGCGCGTGTCGACACTCAACAACGTGCCCGCCGTGATCCGTGTGGTCGAGCAGGTGCCGGTGATCGAGCGCGAGGTCATCGACACCGAGCTCGTGCCGCGGACGCAGTACAAC
>NZ_JBFGYC010000533.1:0-2806 GCF_041587635.1 Pontibacterium sp.
ACGACGCCAGCTTCGAGTCCTGTAGCTGCTTCCACCTTTGCGATCTTCAAGAAACCTGACTTACTGTCATCTGGTACTTGCTCGCCGTCTTTGCCGGAAAAATTCCAGATATTGTCTTTCCCCACCACCGGTTCCAAGCGTTTCTGTATTTTTGACGGAAAAACCCCAGTGGTATAGAGCACCATAATTTGACTGACAGGAACACCCTGATTAATTAACGCTTCCGTTTCGTTCACAAGCTGATCAAGGCAGTCCTGTGGTGCATCTTTATAAAACAACACAGGTAGCTGGCCCTGTGTCATACCATCGTATATTGGCTGGATATAATCCTCGCCCGACTGAGGCAATATATCGGTTAGAAAGCGATTGGCTGCATGCAATATTTGCTGTGTCGTGCGATAGCTTTTGCGCAGAACTTTGGTACGCCCTCGTACATTGATACCAGCACTTTTCCAGCTCAGTCGCGATTTTAGAAACCCCTGATTAGGATCTGCACACATAAACAAGGAGCCAGATTCAGTAAGACTGCGTTTTACAACTTCGAACCAACTGGGAGCGAAAAACTGGGCTTCATCCACGATAATATGGTCGTAAGTATTCAAACGGGTTGAATCGTAAAATGTGTCATTACTGAGTTGCTTGGGCATCAAACTTGATAGAAGCCCCGTCGTTTCTCCAAAATGTGTATTTACGTGCGTCTGGAGCTGCCAGACTTTACGGCGCTCTTCATGTCTCAGTGCAAATCCACGCCCTGTTCGACTGGCATCCAGATACGCCTCTTCATCAAAAATCATATGATCGTTGATAAACTCAATCTCGTCATATAACTGCGTATCGGTCAGACGTTCGACGTTATAACTTGGACGCTCTTCAGCGACAAAATTCTTAACCTTCTGATCACCGTTCCATAGGAGTTTGATTCTGTTATGTTTAAATGCGGATACCCACTGTGATCGACACCATTTCCAGAAGGTTTTTATTTCGAGATTATCCGGAACTCCGCCCCAATGCATGCGTATACGATGCTCTATATCAGCCGTAACCGGTTTGTTATGGATGAGGAGTAACACCTTACGATCTGGATACTTGGCGCAATACATCAGGATGCGACTGACAATAATAAGTGTCTTGCCACTGCCTGCGACACCGTTAATGAGCCTAACGGCTTGTTCATCGCTGTTTTCCACTTCAGGAACAAACAGATCCAGCTTAGCTGCTAACTCCTGATCGTAATCCAAAAAGAAGTGCTTTAGCTGGGTGCTGTTGTCGCGGTGATGCATTGTTCGGGTTGTGCAGGCCGCTGGAACTTCTCGCTCGGGTAACACCGTGTGTAGCAACCACGAAAAATTTTTCTCAGTGGTCTGACAACAACTATCACGGATTAGCGTTTCATAGTTCTCACGAAAGTGATGCTGGCCGACTAAGCGAAATCTGGAGCAACCTGAATTTATAGGGATAGCTTTCTCTGACTTTGCCTGCCATACAACAACTAAGAACTGTACTTCGAGTTGCTCGCCGGTCGCCCCATGACATTGATCAGCAATCGCATTGAACTTGGAAGTGATCTCTTCTCGCCTACCTTTAAACTCATCGACATCAGTCAAAAAAAGGAGATTTAACCAACTGTAGTCAGGCCCTTGAATGACCAGGTCAGCAGGCCATACGCCCTCAAGGACGGGTAGTCTGACGGTGAAACTATCAGGCAATGTACGTAACGCTTTAGACACATGACGTCTGATATTGTTGGGTAGTGTATGTAATGTTTCTGGTATGAACTTTGCCATTCTCTGTCCTTAGATCTCTGCTTTGTAGCAGCGTTCTACTAATGCCTGATAGTCTTGAGCCCATTGATGAACGACCGTTTCGTCATGGGAAAAATATTGATCGATGACCGGCCCGATAATGATCGTTTTGGTCATTGCGCGTGTCACCGATACATTAAGGCGTTCGGGTTGAAATAGAAAAGGCGCCATCAGCTGAAGGAAGTGAGGGTCGGTTGTCGTCATACAGAGGATGATCATCTCCCTCTCCTGCCCCTGCATCCGCTCCACAGTATCTGCGATGATTGATTTTGCCGTATATGCCCCGAGCTTCTGATTGAGTAGCGCTCGGATTCGGCGTCCTTGATTACGAAATGGGGCGACAATCCCGATCTCTGATGCATCCAGTCCCGCGTCAATCGCTTCCGAACACAACTCGGCCACCAGTATCGCGTCAGCCGTATTAGACGTGCGTGCCCCTGACTGACGGCTTTCAACAAACACCAAACTGTGGTCACTGCCTAATATCTGGGCATATTGTTTAGGCAGCTGAGCAAGGGAGAATTGGCGCTGAGCATTATTGCCGCAAGATGTAAGCTGGCGGTGATAAAATAACTCACTTGGCCATGATGTCAGCGTCTTATTCATTCTGTATGTCGAATACAGAGACACAACGTTTTCTCTTTTTTCATCCATCAGCTTTGCGAACACCGACGGTGATTCGGGATCAAGCACCGAGCGAGAGGTTACAACAGGTGGCAGTTGCTTGTGGTCGCCGATAAAGATGAATCGTGTGGCTTTACGCATCGCCATCACTGCGAGCGGCATCGTAATCTGACTGGCTTCATCAAAGATCACAGTGTTGAACTGACATGTTTCAAGGCGTGGAGTACAGGTGGCAAAAGGTGTCGCGCCAATCACATAGCCATCATGTGACGGACGCTCTTCCCATTCATCAATACGTTCAAAGCTTTCCACTTCGGCTCGCAAACCTTTAGTGGCAGTTGTTCTGCCAATTTTTATAACCGGTAGATTGTGATCGTGGA
>NZ_JBFGYC010000534.1:0-2795 GCF_041587635.1 Pontibacterium sp.
CAGTCGACAAAGACATAACCTCGTGTCTGCGCTTCGCTGATCTTTGCCTTAGGTTTATCGCATACCAATACCAGCTCAATTTTTCCGATACGTACGGTATCCAGTTCTGCCAGTGTTGGCGGATCTAAGACCACGGCAATATCCAGCCTCCCAGCAATAAGAGAACGGGTCAGCTCCAGATGAGAGTTGATCTCTGTGCGTATGGATACACTGGGAAAATCAGCGGCTAATTGCGGCAGAATCGATTGCAGGAAGGTGCCCCATAGATTTGGGATACCGCCCAATATCAGCTGAGTATCTTGCAGATCAGAGACGCCTACGTCTTGCAGTGCCATCTGCCATGCAGCCAGAACATTTTCCGCGTGTGGGATCATGCGCTCGCCAGCAGAGGTAAGCATGATGTTGTTGCGCTGGCGAGTAAACAGCGGTACACCAACCAAATCTTCCAGATGTTTAACGCGAAAACTCACGGCCGATTGTGTCAGGTAAAGGTTCTGCGCCGCTCTGCCGAAATGCCGGGTACGAGATACTTCGAGGAAGGTTCTGAGCAGCCCGATATCCATAATATGTCCATAAAAATATTTGATCGAAACAATTAAAAAGTATTGTTTTACAGTACTTCTTGTTGCGTCAATAATCCAGCCATAGACGAGAACTGATCATCTATCCCTGTCTGCAACGGCACTGTGTTGAAGAACAATTTCAGCAGTGTGGACATTGATACGGAATCTAATCAGGGGGCGTTTAAATACACTCAGTGTAACGATCACCATCAGAGTCGTTATATATTCTGATTTGTGTGACTACCGTTTGAATTCTATGTATCTCCCTACTCATGGGGGATGTGCGCTTTTAATCTTGAGATTGGACATCATGAATTTTCTGTTGAACCAGACATATATAGCACGTGGCTCTATGTGCTCAGATCGTTATGACGATCGGGAGGCGTTCTGATACTGGTCTAATTCTCGCACGAAACAGACATCTTCAGAGCAGCCTCAGGGAACGATAGTATCTCGTTCCATGGCTGCTTTTTTATGTCTGAAACTTAATCATTAGATATTCTGATCGTTTCTTATAATCACCCCTCTATTTGGAGTTGTGGCGTGAAAATTTGTTTTTTGATGTACCCATGGGAACGTATTTCTCCGGAAAACGATTCTACCCTGCGCATGATTCATGAAGCGGCTAGCCGTGGCATTACGGTGGCAATTACAACACCGAATAGCTTGACGATACGGGATAGTGTGGCGCATGCGTTTTGCAACGTGCTGAAAAAAACAACCAAACTCACATCGAATATTCCGTCCTTTTATCGTAATGCTGAGTTTAAACGCTGCAAACTTCCGCTCGCGGGGTTTGATGCCATTATCATGCGGGCTAATCCACCGTTGGATACAGTCGCACTTAACTTTTTGGATTCGGTGCGCAACGATACGTTCATTATGAACGATATTGATGGTCTGAGAATTGCGAATAACAAGCTTTATCCGGCGTCTTTTAGTGGTGAAGCGAGTCGTTTTATACCGGCAACGCATGTTTCGAAAAACCGCGAATACCTTGAGCAGGTTCTTCGTGATTCTCCAACCGAGAAGATGATTATGAAACCGTTGAACGGCTTTGGTGGGCAGGGCGTCATCGTCATCGAAAAGAATGCACGCCAGAACTTTCGTTCGCTGCTGGACTTTTATATCGGTGAGGGCGAGTCCAGTAATTATGTCATCTTGCAGGAATACGTAACGGGTGCCGATCAGGGTGATGTGAGAATTCTGATGCTTAACGGTGAACCCATTGGTGCGATGCGTCGCGTACCGTCAGGGGATGATGTTCGCTCAAATATTCATGCCGGTGGCCAAGAGGTGAAGCATCATCTGACGAAAGAAGAGAAAGAACTGTGCCGCTTGATTGGTCCACAGTTAGTGCGTGATGGTCTGTATTTTGCGGGTCTGGATGTGATCAACGGCAAGCTCATTGAAGTGAACGTGTTGAGTCCCGGTGGAATCACCCGTATCAACCGTCTGAACCGCGTGAAGTTGCAGAAACAGGTGATCGATTTCGTCGAAAATGTGGTGTCTGCAAAAGAAGTCGTTATGGAGCGTAAGAACGCCTTCCGTAAGGTGATTGAAGATGCAGAAGCTATCTGAAAGCCAGATCATTGAAAGGATTGCTGCGGGTGAGGTGTTCGAATGTGAAGCACTGGATGAATCCTTCAGCTTGAAAATCGAGGAATACACTCCTGCCGTCTGTACAGCGGTACATGATGGCCACAAATTTCGTCCATCATTGGAAGGGTATTGTGCGCTGAGTGAAGAGGAGCGTTTGTATGAAGAGGATCCGTTCACGGGGGAGTTGATTGATTCAATGCCAATCACTCTCATCGCGCGGGACTCTCGTTATGAATATGATCTGAATCGCCCCGTGGCGACCTGTATCTATAAAAAAGCCTGGGGCAAAAATGTCTGGCATAAGCCTTTGTCTTCTGCGCAACGCAAGCAAAGTGTGGCAAAACACAAGGCATTTTATAACGTACTGGATGCTTTGATCAGAAAGCTAGAGCTGCGGTACGGCGCTTGTGTGGTGTTTGATATCCACTCATACAATCACAAGCGGTTGGACGGCGATCCGCCAACGTTCAATTTAGGTACTGAACAGATCGATCTTGATCGCTGGGCATCGGTGGTGGATCGCTTTAAACGTGGCTTAGGCAATATTGCACTGACAAATACGCCGGTACGTGCAGCGTATGACGAGATTTTTTACGGTCGCGGGTATCTGATCGCACATGTGAACAGCCG
>NZ_JBFGYC010000535.1:0-2788 GCF_041587635.1 Pontibacterium sp.
TCCCGGCCCAGTTAAAGTCGCATTACGTCGTTTACGATCGCCACAGTCATCAGTGTAAAGAGAACAGCCATGCCTAAGCGAAGCCCAACCATCTGAACACGCTCACTAACCGGCTTTCCTCGCAACAGTTCAATCGTGTAATACAACAAATGTCCGCCATCAAGCATCGGTATCGGCAACAGGTTCAACACCCCAAGACTGATACTCAGATATGCAAGAAAACCAACAAATGCTTCCATACCTGACTCTGCGGAAGCACCGGCCACTTTAGCAATGGTAATCGGACCACTCAAGTTTTTTACTGAAATCACACCTTCCAGCATTTTCCAGATAGACTCCAGAATCAGTGAAATCATCTGCCAGGTTTTGTCTAATGCCTTAAAAGAAGACTCAAGAAACCCGAAACTGATATCCCGCTTTTGCTCTGGAGGCCAACCAACCGCAGCTGGGCCGGCACCGATATATCCAATTTTACGCCCTTCGACCTCTCTGCCGGCCGGCTTGATATCCAACTGCAAACGCTCGCCAGCACGCTCAAGCTGAACGACCAACTTCTGCTCAGGGGAAGCCTGAACCATCTGAACCAATGCAAACCAATCCACGACGATATCGTCGTTGATTTTCAAAACTTTATCGCCAACCTGTAAGCCTGCACCAGCAGCGACTCCATCATCCAAGAGCCGCCCAATTACTGCAGGAACATCAGGACTCCAGGCAACCAACCCCAAAGCATTGACCGGAGACTGCCTTTCAATATCAAAGTTCCAGTCATTCAGATGAATAACAAATTCTTGTGGCAGGGTGCTATCGGGATACTGCATCCGAATCACCAAAGGACCACTTTCTCCTATACGAGACGCCAAGCTCAGATTAACAGCATCCCATGATAGGGTTTCCTTGCCATCCACACGGATGATTTCACCACCCGGTCTAAACTCTGCTATTGCGGCAGGCGTTCCTGGCACCACATCAACAACCGCTGGCTTGATGGCACTGACACCGGATACAAACATCACCCAGTAAGCAAGAAAGGCAAAGATCAGATTAACCAGGGGGCCCGCCGCAACAACTGCAATACGCTGCAGTACCGGCTTACGATTAAATGCCTGAGACTTAAGCTCATCAGGCACCTCACCTTCACGTTCATCCAGCATACGTACGTAACCACCCAGAGGGATGGCAGCCAACACATACTCTGTTCCCGAGCGTTCACTTCGCCAACGAAACAGCGCCTTACCAAAACCGACTGAAAAGGTTAGAACTTTGACGCCGCAACGACGGGCGACGAAGAAATGCCCCCACTCATGTATGGTCACCAGAATACCCAGTGTTACCAATGTCGCAAGCAAGGTTTGAAGAAGATCCATATGCGGTTTTTACTCAGCTCAGAGTGAGAAACTGGACACCTAATACAAATAACGGTGCAGCAGCCGTGAGACTATCCATTCGATCAAGAATACCGCCATGCCCCGGCAGCAAATGACTGCTGTCTTTTATGCCCTGGTGACGCTTCAGCATGCTTTCAAACAGATCTCCCAGCACGGAAATGATACCAGTGATGATACTCAACAGCACAAGGTAGACAAGTGATTGCGAATCAAGTTCAAACCAGAGCGCAAAACCACCGCCAACGACCAGACAAGACAAAAGACCGCCATAAAGTCCTTCGCGTGTTTTCCCTGGGCTGACGGAAGGCGCCAGCTTATTCTTACCCAGAGACTTACCTGCAAAGTAAGCACCAATATCTGCCGCCCATACCAACAGCAGCAGCATCAAAATCAGCTCAGTGCTGAGCGACTGTGACTTAAGCTCCCCCAGAGCAACCCAAACGGGAAGCAGAACCACATATCCCATCAACACCCGCACACCCACGGATGACCAGCCGGATGCTCGCGGATAACGAACAACCCAAAAAGCGGCCATAACCCAAAAAACCAGGGCCACCCCTAATATAGCGGTCACAGGCAATACGGCTTCGAATTGATGCAATAGTGCTAATGCCACACCAACGGTTGCAATAAAAAAAGCTTTATCTTTAGCTCCTGACAAGCCCGCCAGACGCGACCATTCCCATGCCCCCAACAGCAACACGCCATCGATCGCCAGCAGGAACCAATCTTTGGGAAATAGAAACAGAACAACCAGCGCCAAAGGCGCCAAAACAATTGCGGTCAAAAAACGAGCTTTAAGCACCTTTATCCGCCTCTAACTGCTCACTGGTTCGCCCAAATCGACGCTCACGCCCGGTGAAATCATTGATCGCCTGTTCCAGACGCTCCTTACCAAAATCGGGCCAGTAACAGTCAGCGTAATAAAACTCGGTATATGCGAACTGCCAAATCAGAAAATTACTGATTCGCTGTTCCCCCGCAGTACGAATACACAGATCAGGATCAGGCAGGTCAGACAAAGTTACGTAACGCCCCAACACAGCTTCATCAATCTGATCTGGCGTTAACTCACCTTCTAAGCAGCGCTGAGCGACCTGTTTTGCAGCCGTGGCAATATCCCAACGCCCGCCGTAATTCGCAGCGATATTCAACTGCAATCCTGTACAGGATTCAGTTAATGACTCCGCCTCTGCAATACGTTTCTGCAAAGACTCACTAAAACGTGTCTTGTCGCCAATTACACGCAAGCGAATATTATTCTTATGAAGCTTTTTAACTTCGCGATCCAGCGCAAATTTAAATAACTCCATCAACCCCTTCACCTCTAAAGGTGGACGCTTCCAGTTTTCAGAGCTGAACGCGAACAACGTCAGAGCCTCAACCCCCTGCTCCACACA